>DASQMT010000127.1:0-11162 GCA_035645355.1 Solirubrobacteraceae bacterium
GTGCGCGCCGGCGGCGACGACCTCGGTCTGCCGCCGGACGGTGTCGCGGCCTACGAGGCGGGCGTCGAGCAGCTGCGGCGGCTGGTCGCCGAGGTCGACCCCGAGGCGCCGTGGGAGCACCCGGACGCCCGCCGGCTGGACACCGTCTCCTATGAGCAGTGGCTGCAGGCCGAGGTGCCGCATCCCGAGGCGCGCGACGTGCTGCGCTTCGTGGCCTCCGGCTTCATGACGAAGCCGGCCGACGCCTTCTCGCTGCTGCAGACGGCGTGGCTGCTCTCGAGCGCGGGCGCCGTCGAGCACCTGCTCGACGAGGACGAGGTGCTCGACGCACGGATCGTGGGCGGCGCCCAGCAGATCGCGGAGCGGCTCGCCGAGCGGCTTGCCGGCCGTGTGCGGCTCGGCGTGCCCGTGCGCGACATCGCGTGGGACGACGACGACGGCGTGCGCGTGCGTGCGAGCGGCGCGGAGATCGGCGCCCGCGCCGCGGTGCTCGCGCTGCCGCCCAACCTGCTGCCGTCGATCCGCTTCGACCCGCCGCTGCCCGGTCGCCGGATGCAGGCCGACCAGTGGCTCGCGCAAGGCGCGCTGATCAAGGTGCAGGCCGCCTATCCGACGCCGTTCTGGCGCGCCGACGGTCTGAGCGGGACGGCCTTCGGCACGCGGGCCATCGTCAGCGAGGTCTATGACAACTCCCCGCCGTCGGGCTCTCCCGGAGTCTTGATCGGCTTCATCTCCGATCACGCCGCCGACGCCGCCGCGGCGCTCTCGCCTGAAGAACGTCGCGCCGCCGTGCTTGACGCCTTCGCCGGTTACTTCGGTCCGCGAGCGCTCGGGCCGACCCACTACGTCGAGCGCGACTGGACCACGGAGGAGTGGACGCGGGGCGCCTACTCGGCGACCTTCGCGATCGGGGCGCTGTCGAGGTATGGGCGGACCCTGCGCGAGCCGGTGGGACCGCTGCGCTTCGCGGGCGCGGACATCGCCGGCGCGGGCAACATGCACATCGACGGCGCGGTCCGCTCGGGGGAGGCGGTCGCGTCAGAGCTGCTGCGCGACCTCGGTCCGGCGCCGTCAGGGTGACGCCGGCGCGCTGCCGGCGATGTCGCAAGGCTCACGTCTCGAACCAGCCGCGCGGCACGCTCGGGCTGCCGGGCGTGCCGCTGCGCTCGCCGTCGACGGGCGCGGCCCAGCGGACCGCATTCGCCAGCACCCGCCGCACGTCGGGGTGGTGGTAGACCGGGTAGTCCTGGTCCCCGGGGCTGAAGTAGAAGATCCGCCCGCGGCCGCGGCGGAAGCAACATCCGCCGCGGAAGACCTCACCGCCCGCGAACGAGCTGACGAACACGAGCGCGTCGGGGACCGGGATGTCGAAGTGCTCGCCGTACATCTCCTGGGCCTCGATCACGATCGGGTGCGGGACCCCGGCCGCGATCGGGTGACCGGGGTCGACGGTCCACACGAGCTCGCGCTCGCCCTCGTTGCGCCAGCGCAGGCTGCAGGAGGTGCCGAGCAGGCGGCGGAAGATCTTCGCGTAGTGCCCGGAGTGCAGCACGAGCAGCCCCATGCCGCCAAGCACCGCGTCCTGGACCCGGTCGACGACCGCGTCGTCGACCTCGTCGTGCGCTACGTGGCCCCACCACGTCAGCACGTCGGTGGCGTCGATGACGGATCGGCTCAGCCCGTGCTCGGGCTCCTCGAGCGTCGCGGTGCCCACGCGCACGTCGTCGCCCAGCAGCTCGCCGAGGCCCGCCGCGATCGCGCCGTGGATTCCGTCGGGATAGATCGCGCGCACGTGCGCCTCCTTGCGCTCGTGCACGTTCTCGCCCCAGACGGTCACGCGGACCATGCCCAATCCCTATCACCGTCGGGCGCGCTGCCGCGCTCCGCCCCGGCTGCTCAGTAGCCCACGTAGCGGAAGCGGGTGCCGCCGCAGAAGCGGCGCAGCTTGATGCCCATGACCGATCCGGCACTGCGGTTCTCCGCGGACGGCACGTACGCGACGTGAGCCTTCCAGCCGCGCGGCTCGCGACCCCGCCGCAGTCCCTCGCCGCGCCCTCGCCCGACCGCCGGAGGCACCTCGTCGCGGTCGAAGCCCGGCCGCGTCGGGATCCGGCTGAGCAGCCGCTCGCGGCGCGCGTCCGCGCCTCGCCGCGTGATCACGTAGACGGACGGCCAGCCCTTCGCCGCTGCCCGCGCGGCGTGCGCGAGGACGTGCGCGTGCTGCGTTCGCGAGAGGCCGACATCCACGACCCGCGTGGTGCGCACGCAACGCGCCGGCCCGTCCGCCGGCCACGGCGCCGGAGCGCTCACGTCGCCGGGTGCGGCAAGCAGGCAGGCGAGCAGCGCGAGCGCCAGCGCACGGATGCGGCGAAGCCGAGGCATCGCTCATCTGATTCGGGAGCCGGCGCGGTGGCCCTGCCGGACGCTTCCGAGCTTCAGGCGGCGTGCAGCCGGATGCGCGGCCGTGCGTTGTTGACGTAGCCCTTCGGGTTCCACAGCGCCGCCTCGTCCTCCGGCTGCGTGGCCGCCGACGAGTCCCAGGCGCGCACGACGATCTCGTGCGGCCCGGGAGCGAGCTCGACGGTCAATCGCCAGTGCCGCCAAGCCCATGGCCCGAGGTCGTCGAGCAGCTCCGCCTGCACCCAGGTCGCTCCACCGTCGAGCGAGACGTCGACCCGCGCGACGTGCCGCTCCCCGCCGGCGAACGCGTATCCACGCACCTCGACCGTGCCGGCCACGACGGTCTCGCCGTCAGCCGGGGACAGCACGTCGGAGTTGAGCGCCACCAGGCCCAGCGGCATGCCCGCCCCCGGTCCCGGCGACCCGTCCTCCGGGAGCAGGCGGTAGGCGACATGCTGGAAGTAGCCGCGTGTGGGCTGGGAGCGGACCTCGACCCGCTCGAGCCACTTGACGCTGCGCGCGCCGATGTAGCCCGGCACGACCACCCGCAGCGGCGCGCCGTGCACGGGCGGCAACGGCTCGCCGTTCATGGCCCAGGCGAGCAGCACCTCGCGCCGGCATGCCTTGTCGATCGGGATCGAGCCGGCGAAGCGCTGCGGGGGCTTCGCCTCGGGGCAGAGGTCGGCCCCGTCGAAGCCGACGTCGGTCGCCGCGCGCAGCGGCCCGGCGGCCGCCAACACGTCAGAGAGCGCGACGCCGGTCCAGGTCGCGGTGCCGGTCGCCCCCGGGCCCCAGGGCGCCTCGCCGGGGATGTCGCGGATCGCGACGAGGCCCTTGCGGCGGTTGCCCGCGCACTGCAGCGTCGCCGTCACCTCACGCTCGCGGAACGCCTCGCGCAGGGTCGCGAGGGAGAGGCGCAGCTCGCGCTCCACGACGCCCAGCACATGCAGCCGCCAGGCTCCCGGGTCGATCTCCGGAACCGCCCCGTGACCGCGCACATAGAACGCGTCGGTCGCCGTCACCGGCCCCTCGGCGAGCGCGGAGAGGCCCGTCTCGGCGTTGAACGGCTCCTGCTCGTGGACGATCAGCTCCGCGCGCTTCCCGTAGCGACTCATCCGCACCAGCCTACGTCGCAGCAACGGAATGGGAAGCTGTGGCGGTCAGACGACCTCGCGCAGGACGCCGTCGTCGACGTCGTAGACGAACCCGCGCACGCGGTCGCGGTGCGGCACGAACGGGCTCGTGCGGATGCGCTTCATCGAGCTGCGCACGTCGAGCTCGAGGTCGGTGAAGGCCTCGGCGGCCCAGCTCGGCTTGACGCCGGTTGCCTCGAGCAGCTCGGACCGGAGCTCGTCCTCCGTGAACGTGAGCATGCCGCAGTCCGTGTGGTGAACGAGGACGACCTCGCGGGTGCCGAGCTTGCGCTGGGAGATCGTCAGCGAGCGGATGACGTCGTCCGTGGCGACGCCGCCGGCGTTGCGGATCAGGTGGGCGTCGCCGGGCGCCAGCCCGAGAATCGCGAAGAGGTCGAGCCGCGCGTCCATGCAGGCGACGACCGCCACCCTGCGCGCGGGGCGGGGTGTGCGGATCGGTGCTCTGCGGGTGGCGTGCGCGGTGGCATGCCCGACCAGCTCGTCAATGACCGAACGGCCCATTGTCCTTGTGCGACGAGACGAGCACCACGTAGCGACTCATCCCTCGAGCACGTTGATGTAGGTCGTCTTGAGCTGCGTGTAGTTGTCCAGCGCGTGCAGCGACTTGTCGCGACCGATGCCCGATTGCTTGTAGCCGCCGAACGGCAGCGAGTTGTCGCCGTAGTCGTAGCAGTTGACGCAGACCGTCCCCGAGCGGATCGAGCGCGCGAAGCGCAGCGCCTTGTTGATGTCGCTCGTCCAGACGCCCGCGGTCAACCCGAAGACGGTGTCGTTCGCGATTCGCAGGCCCTCTTCCTCGGAGCCGAACGGGATCGCGGTCAGCACCGGCCCGAAGATCTCCTCCTGCGCGATCTTCATCGTGTTGCTGGCCGAGCCGAAGATCGTCGGCTCGACGTAGAAGCCGCCGCTGTCGCGGCGCGCCCGACCGCCGCCGAGGCGCAATTCCGCGCCCTCGTCGGATCCGGTGCTGATGTAGGAGAGCACGCGCTCCATCTGCGTCTCGTCGACCATCGAGCCCATCTTCGTCGCCGGGTCGAGCGGGTCGCCGGGCTGCCACTTGCCTGCTTCCACGGCGAGCTTGTCGAGCACCTCGTCGGCGATCGAACTCTGCAGCAGCAGCCGCGAGCCGGCGCTGCAGACCTGGCCCGAGTTGCCGAAGATGCCCTCGGCCGCGTGCGCGACGGCGACATCCAGGTCAGGCGCGTCGGCGAAGATCACGTGCGGCGACTTGCCGCCGCACTCGAGCTGGACGCCCTTCATGTTCGACTCGCCCGCGTAGACGAGGAACAGCTTGCCGACGTCGCTCGAGCCGGTGAAGGCGATCTTGTCGACGTCCATGTGACGGCCGAGCGCCTGCCCGGCGGTCTCGCCGAAGCCCGGCAGGACGTTCAGGACGCCATCGGGCACGCCGGCCTCGGCGACCAGGGCCGCGAGCGCAAGCGCCGCGATCGGCGACTGCTCGGCCGGCTTGAGCACGATCGAGTTGCCGGTCGCGAGCGCCGGCGCCAGCTTCCACGTCGGCATCAGGATCGGGTAGTTCCACGGCACCACGAGGCCGACGACCCCGACCGCCTCGCGCGTGACGAGCGTGACGGCCGACGGCCCGGTCGGCCCGACCTCGCCGTAGACCTTGTCGACGGCCTCCGCGAAGTAGCGGAAGCAGGCCGCCGCGCTCGACACCTCGCCGGCGGCGTCGCCGATCGGCTTGCCCATGTCCAGCGTGATCATCAGCGCGAGGTCGTCCTTGTCGCGCTCGATCAGGTCGGCCAGCCGCAGCAGCACGGCCTTGCGCTTCCTCGGCGCCAGCTGTGACCAGGAGCCTGCCTCGAACGAGCGGCGCGCCGCCGCGACGGCGCGATCGACGTCCGCGGCGTCGCACGCCACGACGTCGAAGAGCACTTCGCCGGTCAGCGGGCTCACGCAGTCGAACGTTTCACCGGACGCCGCCGCGCCGAACTCGCCGTCGATGAACGCCTGGCGCGGGAAGTGGCTGCTGTCCGGGAGCTCGGTGTGGCTGCCGGCGGCTGCTGTGGTCATGGTCGGGCTCCTGTTCGTGCGATCGGCCGCACCGATGCTAGTCGCTCCCCCACAGGAGCCCGCGCAGGCCCGACGCCCGTGCGACCGGGCGCGATACCGCTGCCCGGATCGCCTCCTCGTGACCGACCAGGATCAGCCGCGTGCGCGCGCGCGTGACCGCCGTGTAGAGCAGCTCGCGGGTGAGGATGCGCGAGCCCGCCGGGGGCAGCAGGACGGCAGCGGTGTCGAACTGCGATCCCTGGCTCTTGTGGATCGTCATCGCGTAGGCGGTCTCCGCCGGGCCGAGCCGCGTCGGACTGAACTCGACGACCGCGCCGCGGCGCTCGAACGCCGCGCTCACCCGCGCCTGGCTCGCCTGGACGACGACGCCGGTATCGCCGTTGTAGAGCCCGAGCTCGTAGTCGTTCGCGGTCACGAGCAGCGGGCGACCGACATACCAGCGGCCGGCGGCCGCGAAGCCGCTGACCTCCGCGGTGAGCCACGCCTCGATCTGCGCCGTCCAGCGCTCGACGCCGTGCGCGCCCTGGCGGTGCGCGCAGAGCACCCTGAACGTGCCGAGCGCGGCGAGCGCGGCGAGCGCCCTGCCCGCGCCGGCGGCGTCGGCGACCGACCGGCCGACGGTCACCGCAGCCTCGCGGACCGCCGCCGGCGCGGTCGCGTCGTCGCCGGGCGCCAGCCACCTGACGTCCTCGGTACCGGCCGTGAGCGCTTCCAGGACCGCATCGGGATCTCCGCGGCGGATCGCCTCGGCGGTCCGCGCGATGCCACCCCCGAAGCGGTGCACCCGGTCGAGCACGACGATGCCGTCACCGATCGTCGCTCCCGGCGGCGGATCGCCGGCGGGCACGACCTGACGGGTCGCCGCGCCCAGCCGCTCGCGTGCGGCGGGCGAGATGAGCAGCCCGTCCCCGACCGGGCCGACGATGTCGCCGAGCACGGCTCCGGCCTCGATCGAGGTGAGCTGGCCGGGGTCGCCGACCAGCACGAGGCGCGCCTCGGGACGGATCGCCTCGACGAGCCTCGCCATCAGCGAGAGCGAGACCATCGACGTCTCGTCGACGATCACGACATCGTGCGGGAGCCGGTTGCCGCGCCGGTGGCGGAAGCGGCTGTGGCTGTCGGGCCGCCAGCCGAGGAGCCGGTGCAGCGTCGAGGCGCCGAGCGCGAGCAACTGCGCGCGGATGCTCGCGTCCAGGTCGAGCACGCCCGCCTCGCCGTGGACCGCCTCCTCCAGCCGCGCGGCGGCCTTGCCGGTCGGTGCGGCCAGCGCGATCAGCGGCGGCGGCGCGCCGGCTGCGGCGGCCTGCTCGGCCAGCAGCGCGACGATCCGCGCGACGGTCGTGGTCTTGCCCGTGCCAGGACCGCCCGCGACGACGGCGAACCGCCGCAGCACTGCCGAGGCGGCGGCGAGGCGCTGGCTGCTGTCCGTCTGCCCGGCGAACAGCCGGTCGAGGCCGTCGGCGAGCAGCTCGATGCGTACGCCGGGCGGCGTCCGCTCGCCGAACACGCGCAGGTCGGCGGCGATCTGGCGCTCCTCGCGCCAGTAGCGATCCAGGTAGAGACACGAGCCCGCCAGCCGCAGCGGGGCGGCCGGCTCCCCCGGCCGGTCGCCGCGCGTCACGAGCGCGCTCTCCGCAATCCGGGCGGCCCAGGCGGCGGCGTCCGGCCAGGGCAGCGCCGCGAGATCGACGGCCTCGTCGGCGTCGACCGCGGCGGTGTCGCGGATCGTCACGAGGTCGACGTGCACGTGCCCGAGCCGCGGACCGCGGACGGCGAGCGCCGCGCCGAGCAGGACCGCGTCGTCCTGCTCGCCGGCGAGCTCCCCCAGCCTGCGCGCGACGTGCACGTCGGCCGGGGACAGCACACCGCTGTCGTTGAACTCCCGCAGCAACCCGGGAGCCGTCCCGGCACGACGGACGTCGAACGGGTCGGGCGCGACGACGGGCTCACTCATCGCGCCGCTCCCCGGTCGAGCACGTCACTGAGCGCCTCGACGAGGTCCTTGCCGGGCTGCCACGCGAGCACGCCGCAGCGCTCGCCGCCGACGATCGGCGTGCCGGCTCCGGTCATGCCGCGTACGAACAGGTAGCGGACGCCGGCGAGGTTGCGGCCCGCGTCGTAGCCGGGCAGGCGCCAGCGCAGGTAGCGGTGCAGCGCCGCCATGTAGAGCAGCGCCTGGAGCCAGTAGTGCCCGCGCTCCATCTCGCCGGCCAGCGCGGCCGGGCGGTAGTGCCACGCCGTCAGCGTCTCGCCGGGAGGCGCGAGCCAGTTCGTCTTGTAGTCGACGACCGTGAAGCGCGGCGCGCCGTCCGCGCCGGTCGTGCGCAGGACGAGGTCGATGCTGCCCGTCAGGTAGCCGCGGACGGTCTGGCGCAGCACCGGGTCGGCGAGCCGCGGCAGGTAGCCGGCGAGCGCGTCGCCCGGTTCGACGTGCTCGCGCAGCACGCTCGCGATCGCCGCCAGCGTGAGCGTGCCCGTCGGCTCGTCCCCGCCGGCGAGCGGCAGCTCGAAGGTCAGCTCGTCGAGCCGGTCGGCGCGCCGCACGTCACGCAGGCGGGCGCCGTCGGACGCAGCGCCCAGCGGCGTCTCGATCACGGCCCGCAGGCCTGCGACGACGAGCGTTCGGTCGCCGATCTCGAGCTCGCGTCGCGCCTGCGCCCTGGTGACCTCGGCGGCCAGCTCGCGCTCGAGGTCCGGGGCGGCGAAGTCGACGGCCTCGAGCACCCCGTGCACGAACGTGCCCACGTGGACTCCGGCCGGCATCTCGGCGAGCAGCGAGGGCGTGGCGCGCAACGTGGATCCGTCCTCCTCCCCCGGCGCCGCGCCCGGAGGCCCCGCCGCGGGCACCGGGTCGTCCTCGCCGGCCGGCTCCTCGGGCTCGCTCGCCACGCGCGCCTCGTAGGTGCCCGCGGCGATGTCGCTGTAGGACGTCCGCCGCCAGCTCAGGTCCAGCGTGCGGTCGAAGCGCGCCGCGGACAGCTGCCCATGCTCCTGCGGCGTGCTGGACCATTCGGTCGGAAGCTCCAGGTCGGAGCGCTCGACGCGGATGCAGTCGGCGGACCTCGCCGCGAGCTGCTCGAAGCACTCGACGGCGGCCGCATCGGTCGGCGTGGCGCTTCCCTCGGCGGGCACGTTGCCTTCCGCGTCGCGGGCGAACAGCAGGCGTCCGAGCGCGGAGTGGCGGCTGTTCCACGAGCCCGCCCACCAGATCACCGCCTGATGCTGCGCGCGCGTCAGCGCGACGTACGCGAGCCGCAGGTCCTCCGCACGCTGCTCGATCTTGTGCTGCCTCTGATGCGCGGGGAAGTCGGGACCCTCGAGCCCGACGTCGATCGTGCGCGCGTCGCCCGCGTCGGGGTCGTGGAAGAAGATCGGCTGCGCTCCGTCCGGGATGTAACCCGGCTCCCACAGGCCCGGGTAGTAGACGATCGGGAACTCGAGCCCCTTGCTGCGGTGGATCGTGAGCACCTGCACCGCCTCGGCGTCGGACTCCAGCCGCCGGCTGCGCTCCTCGTCGCCTGTATCGCGCTCGGCCTCGTCGATGCGCTGGCGCAGCCAGGAGGTCAGCGCCGTCGTACCCATGTGCTCCGCGGCGGCCGCCGCGTGCAGAAGCTGCGCGACGTGTCGCAGGTCGGTCAGCCGGCGCTCGCCCTCCACGGTCGAGAGCACGCGTGCCTGCAGCCCCTCGACGTGGGTGATCGTCTCAGCCAGCGCCGCGACGCCCTTGGCGCGCAGCACGCGCGCCCAGTGGTGCAGCCGCTGGTGGACCCCCTCCCACTCGCTCTCGGCGGCGGACGCCACGCGCTCCGCGGTCCAGCCCAGAAACGGAGTGAGCGCGACCGAGTGTGCGCGCGGCGACGACGTCGGGCGCTCGATCGCCTCCAGCAGCCGCAGCCAGTCGCGCGCCGAGGACGTGCCGAGCACGCTGCCCGCGCCGTTGATGACCGCCGGGATGCCGGCGCCGTAGAGAGCGTCGCGGACAAGCGCGGCATTCCGGTGCGTACGCACGAGCACCGCGATGTCCCCCGGACGGATCCGCCGGCGGTCCAACGTGCTGCCGTCGTCCGCGCGCTGCTCGAGCTCGGCCCCTGAGCTGAGGAGCGCGACGAGGTCGGCGGCGAGATCCTTCGCGATGTGGTCGCGCGCGGAGGCGTTGCCGGCACAGCCGCCGCTCGTCAGCTGCACGGAAGGCGCGTCGCGGTGCACGACCCGCAGGCGCACCGGAGCGGCCACGGGAGCGCCCGAAAGGCGCGCGGCCTGGTTTGCGTCGGCGGCGCGGACGCGCCGGTAGACGATCTCCTCGTGCCCGAGCCTGGCGCCGCCGAACAGCGCGTCGTAGGCGTCGATCAGGCCCTGGTCGCTGCGCCAGTTGATCTCGAGCGTGGCCCGCGCGTCCGCGGCCTTGGCCGCTTCGAGATAGGCATAGACGTCGGCGCCGCGGAAGGCGTAGATCGCCTGCTTGGGGTCGCCGATCAGCACGAGCGTGCCTCCGCCGGCGCCGAACGCGCGCCGCAGAATGCTCCACTGCACCGGGTCGGTGTCCTGGAACTCGTCGACGAGCACGACCCGGTAGCGGGCTTGCAGCCGCGCGACCGCCGCGGGGCCGTTCGGCCCCGCGAGCGTCGCGTCGAGCCGCGACAGCAGGTCGTCGTAGCTCATCACCGCCATCCGGCGCTTGCGCAGCGCGAGCTCCTCGCGTACAGCGCAGGCGAGCCGGCGGCGCATCGCGGCGACGCTGTCCTCGGGCGCCGCCAGCGGCTCGATCGGCGCGCTCTCGTCCGACACCGCCAGCCGCGCGATCTGCAGCGCCTGCTCGCGATCGAAGTCCGGGACGTCGCGACGATGGAAACGGCGCACGTAGAGGTCGTCGACGACGTCGGCGAGCAGCTCCTCGATGCTCTCGACGAAGGCCGTGCCGCGCGGGACGTCGCCGACGACGCCGAGCCCGCCGAGCACCTCCTGGCAGAAGCCGTGCGTCGTGGCGATCGTCGCCGCGTCGAAGTCGGCGAGCCCGTGCGCGAGTCGCGCGCGACGCTGCTCGACCTGCTCGCGCGACCCCCGCGCGAGCAGCTCGACGACTCCGTCGTGCTCGCTGACCGCCGCCCCGGCGAGCGCCCGCGCGAGCCCCTGCTCGGCGTACACGAGCCGCTCGCGCACGCGATCGCGCAGCTCGCCGGTGGCCATGCGCGTGAACGTCACCAGCAGCAGCTCGGAGAGCGGCGTGCCGTCCGCCACGTAGCGGGCGGCGAGCGCCGCGATCGTGAAGGTCTTGCCGGTGCCGGCGCTCGCCTCGAGCACCGTCACCCCGGTCGGCAGCGCCCCGCCGACGTCGAACGGCTGGACGGGGGGCGCGCCGGTCACCGGTCGGCCAGTCGCTCGCAGGACAGCGGGCCGCTCCACATGCGCCGCGCGTAGCGGCCGAAGCGACTGCGCTCCGCCGGATCCCAGCCGTCGCGGTGCTCGTCCGGGCGCGGCGACAGCTCGAGCAGCTCGGCGAACGTTCGCACGCCGCCGAGCACCAGCTGATGCTCGAGCTCCTTGTCCTCCCGGTCGAAGTCCCAGGACGACTCC
>DASQMT010000128.1:0-6420 GCA_035645355.1 Solirubrobacteraceae bacterium
CGGCCGTCGGCGCGCTCGTCGACCTGACCGAGCCCGGCGCGCCCGCGGACGCTCAGGCGATCGCCGTCGGCGCGGGGCAGCTCGACGCCTTCCTGGTGGTCGCGCTGCCCGCGCCGCGTCTCGACGAGGCTACGCTCGACGATCTCGTGCCGCTCGCCTTCGAACACCACGCCGAGACGATCGACCGCCTGCGCGCGAAGGCCCATGCCGTCGCCGGCGCGGTGCTGGCCGGCGCCGAGCCGCGCGCGCCGATCGGCGCCGGCCATCCGCTGCGGATCGCCGAGGCCGTCGCGCGGCTCGGCGGCCGCCCAGCCGACCCGCGCTCGGTCGAGGAGCGCGAGGAGCTCGTGCTCCCGCTGCTCGATCCGGCGGGCAGCGACGGCCACGTCTCCCCCCACGCCGACCCCGATCCGGCGAAGCGCGCGGCGCGGCGCATCCTCCAGCGGCTCAACGGGATGGGCAAATGGGGCGGATATCACACCGACTTCGCCCATCTCGCGCGCGGCTTCGCGGGCAACGAGCGCCGGCTCGCGGACGCTGTCGGCGAGGCGCTGCTGGCCGACGGGCTGCTCGCGGAGAAGCCGTCGGTCGGGCAGCGCCACGTGTTCCTCAACCCACGCCGGGCGGCCGACATCCACCGTATGATCGAGACGGGCGCCGTGCCGCCGGGGCTGAGGCTGCCATGACGCGCATCCCGAGCCGGGAGCAGCTCGCCGGCAAGCTGCAGACGGTCGCGACGCTCGCCCGCGCCGGCATCATCCGCCCGCAGCGCCCCGACCGGCTGCTCCGCGCCGGGGCTGCGCTCGCGCGCTGGGGGGCGACGCCGGCCGCCGGGTACACGGCGGCAGCGGCGCGCTACCCCGATGCGCTCGGCCTTATCGACGAGCGCGGCTCGGTCACGTTCCGCGAGCTGCACGAGCGCTCCAACGCGTTCGCGCACGCGCTGGCGCGCGACGGCGTGCGGGCGGGCGACGCCGTCGCGATCATGTGCCGCAACCACCGCGGCTGGGTCGACGCCTACGTCGCCGCGAACAAGCTCGGCGCCAACGCGCTGTTCATGAACACCGCCTTCTCGGGTCCGCAGCTTGCTGACGTCGCGCAGCGCGAGAACGCCGCCGCGATCGTCTTCGACGAGGAGTTCACGGACGTGCTCGAGGCGGCCGCCGAGGGGCGCCGGCGCTACGTCGCGTGGCACGAGGCGGGCAGCGGGCGCGGCTACGCCACGATCGACGAGCTGGTCGAGCGCGGCGACCGAACCGACCACGCGCCGCCGCCTGAGCAGGGCAAAGCCGTGATCCTCACCTCCGGCACGACCGGGGCGCCGAAGGGCGCCCGGCGGCGCCAGCCGCAGTCGCTCGACCCGGTCGCGGCGCTGCTGGAGCAGATCCCGCTGCGCGCGCGCGACCGGACGTTGATCGCCGCGCCGCTGTTCCACTCCTGGGGCTTCACCCACTTCACGCTGGCGCTGGGGCTGACGACGACGATCGTGCTGCAGCGCCGGTTCGACCCGGAGGCGACGCTCGCCGGCGTCGCCCGTCACCGCTGCACCACGCTCGTCGTCGTCCCGGTGATGCTCCAGCGCATCCTCGAGCTCGACGAGCAGACCCTGCGCCGTCACGACCTGTCGAGCCTGCAGGCCGTCCCGGTCTCCGGCTCGGCGCTCGCGAGCACGATGTCGGAGCGCTGGATGGACCTGACCGGCGACAACCTCTACAACCTCTACGGCTCGACCGAGACCGCATGGGCGACGATCGCGACGCCCGCGGACCTGCGAGCCGCGCCCGGCACCGTCGGCCGGCCCCCGCGCGGCACCACCGTGCGGCTGTTCGACGACGACGGGCGGGAGGTCGAGCCGGGGCAGAGCGGGCGCATCTTCATCGGCAACGACCTCGCGTTCGAGGGCTACACGGGCGGTGGCGGCAAGGTCGCGATCGAGGGGCTGCTCTCGTCGGGCGACGTCGGGCACTTCGATCCGCAGGGACGTCTGTTCGTCGACGGCCGCGACGACGACATGATCGTCTCGGGCGGCGAGAACGTCTTCCCGGGCGAGGTGGAGGAGCTGCTGGCGGGCCACGAGGCGATCGCCGAGGCGGCCGTTTTCGGCGTCCCGGACGAGCAGTTCGGCCAGCGCCTCAAGGCGGTGGTGGTGACCCGCCGCGACAAGACCCTGAGCGCCGACGACGTCAAGCGCTTCGTGAAGTCGAACCTGGCCGCGTTCAAGGTCCCGCGCGACGTCGAGTTCGTCGACGAGCTGCCCCGCACGTCGACCGGCAAGGTGCTCAAGCGCGAGCTTCGGGGGGACTCCGGGGCAGGCTGAGCAGTCGTATGCTGGAGGCATGCCCCTGCGTACGGACGTCTTCGATCTCGCGCGCCTGGGGCTGACCTCGGGCGAGGGCCGCCGGCTCGATCTGCACGTGCGCGTCGAGCCGTTCTCCTTCGGCGGGCAGCGCTACTCGGCGGTGCCCGACGTCGTGCCGGTGCGGCTCGACATCTCGCGCACGACGGGCAACGGCTGGGCGCTGAGAGTGCGCTTCGCGGTCGCGGTGACCGGCCCGTGCGTGCGCTGCCTGGAGCTCGCCGAGCCGCACTTCGAGGTCGACGCGCGCGAGGTCGAGCAGCCCGGCGCGGTCGACGAGGAGCTCTCCTCGCCCTACGTCGACGCCGACGGCGCGCTCGACCTGGCCGGCTGGGCGCGCGACGCGCTGGCGCTCTCGCTGCCGGCGCAGATCACCTGCCGGGTGGACTGCGCCGGGCTCTGCGCGCAGTGTGGCGCGAATCTCAACGAGAACCCCGAGCATGCGCACGAGGCCGCGCCCGACGGGCGCTGGGCCAAGCTGTCGGAGATCCGCTTCGAGTAGCGGCGACGGCGGCTTCCGGGGCGACTCCGCTACCCTTCTCGCCGCCCATGGCCGTCCCCAAGCAGAAGCAGTCGCACTCGCGCACGAACAAGCGCCGTTCGACGCACAAGATCTCGGCGCCCGTGCTGAACCTGTGCCCGCAGTGCCGTCGCCCGCGCCGTCAGCACCGGGTCTGCCCGAGCTGCGGCTTCTACGCCGGTCGCGAGGTCGTGCACGTGCACGACCACGACCACGATCACGACGCCTAGCGCGAGCAGGTCATGGCCGCCGAGCGGCTGACGATCGCGCTCGACGCCAACGGCGCTGACGCCGGCCCGGCGGAGGTGGCGCGCGGGGCGGCGCTGGCCGCCGCGCGCGGAGAATTGCAGGTGCTCGTCTTCGGGCCGGCCGCGCGAATCGCGCCCGCGCCGGGGATCGAGATCGTCGATGCGCCGCTCTCGATCGCCAAGGCCCCAGATCCCGCGCGCGCCGTCCGCGCGACGCCCGCGTCCTCGATCGTCCAGGCGGTGCGCGCCGTCGCCGACGGCCGCGCCTCCGCGCTCGTCTCGGGCGGCTCCACCGGCGCGGCGCTGGCGGCGGGACTGTTCCACGTGAAACGCGCGCGCGGAGTGCACCGGCCGGCGCTCGCCGCCCTGGTGCCGGTGCCCGGGCGCCCGTTCCTGCTGCTCGACTGCGGCGCCAACGTCGAGGTGCGGCCGGAGCACCTCGTGCAGTTCGCGCACATGGGCGCCGCGTTCACGGAGGCCGTGCTCGGGCTGGAGCGCCCGCGCGTCGCGCTGCTCTCGAACGGCATCGAGCCGGCGCGCGGCACGGACGACGTCCAGGCGGCACACGCGACGCTCGCCGAGGCCGGCGGGCTGGAGTTCGTCGGCAACGTCGAGGGCTTCGCCGTCGGCACAGGCGAGGCCGACGTGATCGTGACCGACGGCTTCACCGGCAACGTCTTCCTCAAGGTGATGGAGGGCACCGCCGCCGCGCTGCTGCGGGCGGTCCGCGAGGCGGCCATGTCGAGCCCGCGCGCGCGGGCCGGCGGGCTGCTGCTGCGGCCTGCGCTCGGCGGGCTGCGCGCCGCGATCGACCCCGAGGCGCAGGGCGGCGCGTTCCTGCTCGGCCTGCGACGGCTGGCCGTGGTTCCGCACGGCTCGTTCGGCGCGGAGGGGATCGCGCGCGCGATCGAGCTGGCCGCGCGCGGCGTGCGCGCCGACGTGGCCGGCCGCACCCATGCGCGGCTGGCGGGCGCCGGCGCGCTGCGGCGCCCTGGCGAGCCGTCCGCGGTCGCCGGTACCGTCCCCGATTCGTGACCCGGGCAGAGATCCTCTCCCACATCCGCGCGCACCTGGCCGACGAGCTCGAGCTCGATCCGGCGCGCGTCGAGGAGAG
Source organism: Solirubrobacteraceae bacterium (assembly GCA_035645355.1). Lineage (GTDB taxonomy): Bacteria > Actinomycetota > Thermoleophilia > Solirubrobacterales > Solirubrobacteraceae > DASQMT01. Next base: position 4,239 of record DASQMT010000128.1, read on the forward strand.
CACGCGCTTCAGAGAGGACCTCGAGACGGACTCGCTCGACCTGTACAGCCTGGTGCAGGAGCTCGAGGACAACTACGGAGTCCGGATCTCCGACGAGCAGGCCGCGCGCATCAAGACGGTCGGCCAGGCCGTCGACTTCGTGCTCGAGGCGACGGGCGGAGCCTCCGGCGCCTCCGAGAACCGCGAGCCGGGGCCCTGACCCCTGCGCAGGCTGCACGACCTGCTCGAGGGGCTGCCGGAGGAACTCGCGCGGCAGGCCGTCACGCATGCGTCGTGGACCGGGCGGCGGGCAGAGAGCTACGAGCGGCTGGCGCTGCTGGGCGACTCGGTGCTCAGCCTGTCGGTCACGACGCACCTCTTCCCGCTCCTCGACGCGGAGCACTACGGCGCCGGGCGGCTGACGAAGATCCGGGCGCAGGCGGTCTCCGGGCGCTCGTGCCGCGCGGTCGCCGACCGGCTCGGGCTGCCCGAGCGGCTGCGCGCCGCGGCGCCGCCGGACGTGGCGCGTCCCGCGCTGGAGGCGCTCGTGTCGACCGAGCGGGTGCTCGCGTCCGTGATCGAGGCCGTGATCGGAGCCTGCTACCTGGCCTACGGCTTCGAGCCGACCGCGGAGGCGGTGCGCGAGGCGTTCGCGCCGGAGATCGAGCAGGCGCTGGAGCGGCCGGCCGACTTCAAGTCGGCGCTGCAGGAGCGGCTCGCGCGGCGCGGGGCGCTCGTGCTCTACGAGGTCACCGCGGAGACGGGGCCGCCGCACCAGCGGACGTTCGAGGTCGCCGCCACCGTGGCGGGGGCGACGGTCGCCCGTGGCACGGGCCGCTCGAAGAAGGACGCCGAGCAGGCGGCCGCAGAGGCCGCGCTGGAGTCGGGCGAGGTGGACACCTGACATGCACCTGAGATCGATCTCGCTCAAGGGCTTCAAGTCGTTTCCGGACCGCACGCGGCTGGACTTCTCGCCCGGCGTCTCGGTGATCGTCGGGCCCAACGGCTCGGGCAAGTCGAACGTCACGGACGCCGTGCTGTGGGCGCTGGGCGAGCAGTCGCCGGTGGCGGTCCGCGGCCAGTCTATGCAGGACGTGATCTTCGCCGGTGCGCACGGGGTCCAGGCGCGCTCCGAGGCCGAGGTCGAGGTCGTGCTCGACAACTCCGACTCGGCCGTCGAGCTGCCCGTGGCGGAGATCTCCATCCTGCGCCGGCTCAACCGCGCGGGCGAGGGCGAGTACCGCGTCAACGGCGCGCGCTGCCGGCTCACGGACGTGATGGAGCTGCTGAGCGACACGGGGCTCGGCAAGGAGATGCACTCGGTCGTCTCCCAGGGCAGGATCGCCGAGATCGTGACCTCCAAGCCGCGCGACCGGCGCCTGCTGATCGAGGAGGCCGCGGGGCTGGGCAAGCACCGCAAGCGCAGGCGGCGGGCGCAGCTCAAGCTCGATCGCACGCACGGCAACCTCGGCCGCGCGCTCGACGTCGATCGCGAGGCGCGCACCCGCCTGCGCCCGCTCAAGCGCCAGGCGGAGGCAGCCGAGCTGCACCAGCGGCTCGAGCGCCAGACCGATGAGGCGCGCTGGGCGCTGGCGCGCGACGCGGCGCGCGAAGCGGTTGCGGCGCTGGCCGCGGCAGAGGCGCGGGCGGCGGCCGCCCGCTCGGCGGCGGCGGCGACGGAGCTCGAGCTGCACGCGGTCGCGCAGCGGCGGGAGCAGGCGGAGCTGGCGCTCGCGTCGCGCGGTGACGAGCGCGAGCGGCTGAGCAATCGCTTCCACGCCGCCCGCTCGGCGCACGAGCGGATCGGCATGCGGCTCGACGCGGCGCAACAGGCGGCGATCGTGCTGGCCGAGCGCGCGACGCGCGGCCGCGCGGCGCTGGAAGCTCTGGCCGCGGAGGCAGACGCCGACAGCGGCGACGAGGGCGCTGCCGATCGCGTCGCGGCGCTCCAGCGCGAGCTCGCGCAGCTCGGCGAGGATCGCGCGGAGCGCGTCGCGCTCGAGCTCGCGGAGCTGGAGCGCCGCCGCTCCGCGGCAGCCGACGATGCTGCAAGGCTGGCGCTCGCGGGGGAGGCGACCGCCGCGGCCCGGCGGCATGCCGAGGCGTCCGCCGAGACGGCGCGCGGCGCCCGCCGCGAGCTCGAGCGCGGCGCCGAGACCGCGCGCCGCGAGGCCGCGCGCGCCGGCGCCGAGCTCGCGCAGGT
>DASQMT010000129.1:0-4245 GCA_035645355.1 Solirubrobacteraceae bacterium
CGCGTCGTCGACCATCACGCGCACGTCGTGATGGCTCGCCAGCGCGACGATCTCCTCGAGCGGAGCGACGTCGCCGTCCATCGAGAAGACGCCGTCGGTCACGATCAGGGCGGCGCGGCCGTCGGCGTTGCGCAGGCCCCAGGCCAGGTGGTCGACGTCCCCGTGGCGGTACACGAACGTCTCCGCGCCCGAGAGCCGGCATCCGTCGATGATCGAGGCGTGGTTGAGCTCGTCCGAGAACACGATCTCGCCGCGCCGGGCCAGCGCCGGGATGACGGCGACGTTGGCGAGATAACCCGAGCCGAACAGCAGCGCGCTCTGCGTTCCCTTGAAGGCGGCCAGCCGCTCCTCGAGGCGCCGGTGCAGCGTCATGTTGCCCGACACGAGCCGCGAGGCGCCCGCCCCGGCGCCCCAGCGCAGCGCCGCGTCGGCGGCTGCCTCGCGCACGCGCGGGTGGTCGGCCAGGCCGAGGTAGTTGTTCGAGCAGAGCAGCAGGACGGGCTTGCCGTCCAGCACCACGTGCGGTCCCTGCGGGCCGCTCACCAGGCGCATGCGCCGATAGAGGCCGAGCCCCTCGAGCTCGTCCAGCCGGTGCTGCAGATCGAGCATCTGACTCCTGTCTATGCGGCTCGCCGCGGCCAGGCGTTGCGCGCCTGGTCGGGTCTCGGGGGGACGGCGGACTTCTTGCGGAAGCGCAGCTGCGCGGAGGGATCCCAGAGCGTCACGCTCAGAGTCGGTGCCGCGGCCGCCGCCGCGATGTGCTCGCCCACGGGGTCGGGCGTCTCCCCGTTCAGCCAGCCTGCGCGGTTGTCAGGCCGGGGATTGGCGCCGTTGTCGGGCTGCCGCGCGATGTTGAGCCCTTGCTCCTCGAACATCGCGTGATCCTCCTCTGGGAGGTTGCCCAGCGTCGTGAGGAAGTTGCCGAGCATCACGCCGTTGATGCCCGCGCGCACGGCCATGCGCTGCAGCTCGCCGAGGTTCTCCGTGCGCCCGCCGCAGAGCCGGAACAGCGCCTCGGGGAGGATCAGGCGGAAGATCGCGATCCACTTGACCGCCTCCCACGGGTCCATCTGATCGCGGTCGCCGAACTTCGTCCCCGGGCGCGGGTTGAGCAGGTTGATCGGCACCGACGTCGGATTGATCGCGGCCAGCTCGAAGGCCATCTCGACCCGCTGCTCGCGCGTCTCGCCGAGGTTCAGGATGCCCCCGACGCAGGTCTCGAGCCCAGCTTCGCGCACCGCCTCGATCGTGCGCAGGCGGCCCTCGTACCGAACCGTGGAGGAGACCTCCGGGTAGTACGAGCGAGCGGTCTCGACGTTGTGGTGCACGCGCTGGATGCCCGCGTCCTTGAGCTGCTTGGCGCGCTTGACGCTCATGTGCCCGACCGAGGCGCAGCGCTTGAGGTTGGTCCGCTCGGCGACCAGCCGGGCGCCCTCCAGGATCGCCTCGAAATCGCGCTTCGAGAGTCCCTGGCCCTGCGTGACCATGCAGAAGCGATGGGCGCCCGCCGCCTCCGCGGCCTGCGCGTGCTCGAGGATCTGCTCGGGCGACATCATCGCGTGCATCGGCGTCTCGGCCTCGGCGAAGCGTGACTGCGCGCAGAACCCGCAGTCCTCTGCGCAGCCGCCCGACTTGGCGTTCACCAGTGAGCACATGTCGGTCGAGTCGTCGAAGTGCTCCACCCGCGCGCGCCATGCGCACTCGACCAGCGCTTCGATCTCGACGCGATCCTCGAGCTCGCCGAGCCGGAGCGCTTCCTCGCGGGTGATGAGCGGGGGCATGACGGCACCCTATGCCGCGCGCCGGACGGCACCGGCGCCGCTTCAGCGGATGCGCACGTGCATGTGGTCGTCGTGGTGCGCGAGCCGGACGACGACGCGGCGCGGCCCACGCAGCGCCAGGTGACGCCCGACGAACACGTACTCCGCACCGGCGGAGACGAAGCGGTCGACGAGGTCCTGAGACAGCGCGCGGTCGACCAACGCGGGCCAGGTCGGGACCCACTGCAATCCGTCGCTGCGCGGGTAGAGGATGTCGACGTCGAGGCCGTTCTGGTGCGAAGCGTGGCCGAGCCCGCCGAAATTCGCGCCGAAGCGGCCGCCGCGCGTGCGCGACAGGTCCGCGATCCCGACCCGCGGCGCGTACGGGTTGGCCGCGCGGTACTCGCGGACGACGCGCAGCACGGTGGCGACGAGGCGGTCGGTTCCCCAGCGTCGCCAGGGCCGGTTCGGCATCAGGCCGGTGCCCCAGTCGTAGGTCCAGAAGTCGCGTCCCTCGGCCGGCAGCCGCACGCCGCGCACGAGCCGTCCCGCGAACGGCTTGCCGACCGCGCGCGACTCGCGCCATACGATCGGCGGGTCGACCGCGACGGGCGCCGCGACGGGCGGCGAGTCGGCCGGCATCGCGCCGACCGGCGCCGGCGCGGAGAGCAGGATCAGGACGGCGATGGCGAACCTGCGCACCGCCCCATTGTGACGCGTCCGCTACTCGAGCACGACGAGCGTGTCGCCTTCGGACACCGCCTGGCCCTCCTCGCAGCAGATCTGCGCGACGGTGCCCTCGTCCTCGGCCTCGACCGGCATCTCCATCTTCATCGACTCGAGGATCAGGACCGTGTCGCCCTCCTCCACCGTGTCGCCGACCTTGACCTCGATCTTCCAGACGGTGCCCGTGATGTGGGCCTCGACGTTAGCCACCTGCGCCGCTCCTCCCGCTCGGACTCTCGTCGGCGCCACGATAACCACGCTGCCGGAGGGTAGATTGGCGCGATGGCCGCGACGCCGCCCGAGCTGGCGCCGATCAGGGCGCAGGTCTACAAGGACCCGCGTCCCAAGGAGTACTTCGACCGCTTCCACGAGCGCTCGCGCACGCGCGACCCCGACTGGGTCTACGAGGCAGTGCGCCTGCTCACGTCGCTGTACGCGTGGACGTTCCTCCGCGCCCGCAGCGTCGGGGCGGAGAAGGTGCCGCCCGTGGGCCCCGTGATCCTGGCGCCGAATCACTTCTCGTTCCTGGACCACTTCTTCGCCGGCGCGTTCGTGCGCCGGCGGATCCGCTTCATGGCCAAGTCGCAGCTGTTCGTGCCGCCCATGCAGTGGGTCTACACGCACGGAGGAGTCTTTCCGGTGCGGCGCGGCTACCAGGACGAGGACGCGTTCATCACGGCGAACGGGATCCTCGAGCGCGGCGGCGCGATCGTCATGTACTGCGAGGGCGGCCGCTCGCGCACCGGGACGCTCTCGGAGCAGCCCAAGCGCGGCATCGGCCGGCTGGCGCTGGAGTCCGGCGCGCCCGTCGTGCCGATGGCGATCCACGGCTCGTCGCACGTGCGCAACTGGAAGCGCGCCCAGTTCCCGAAGGTGCGCGTGCGCTATGGGGACGCGATCCGCTGGCCGTATACGCCCGACCCGACGCGCGAGCAGCAGCAGGCGGTGGCGGACGAGATCTTCGCGCGCATCAGGACGCTGTACTCGACGCTGGACGGCTGAGGAAGCGCCCGACGCGGGCGGTCACCGCGGCCGGCTCGTCGCGCACCTGGCGCCAGGTGAAGCGCACGACGGTGTAGCCGAGCAGCCCCAGCTCTGCATCGCGCCCGCGGTCGCGCTCGAAGGCGAGCCGGTGGCCGTGGAAGCGCCAGCCGTCGAGCTCGACGACGAGGCGCTGCTCGCGCCAGAGGAAGTCGATCTGGTGGCGGTCGATGCGCGCGTTGACCTCCGGTTGCGGGAGCCGGGCGTTCAGAACCGCCTTGAGGAAACGGCGCTCGAGCTCCGAGCGCGTCGGTGCCACGCCCTCGCTCGTGAGCCGCGCGAGTGCCGCGGCGCCTCGACCGCGCTGCTGTGCGAGCTGTTGCGCGGTCACGAGGCGTTGCACCAGCGCCTCGCTGCAGGCGCGCTCGACTTGGGCGCCGGGGCGGGTGGCGGCGAGGTCTTGAAGTGTCCGGATCGGGGTGGTGATCGGGAGGTCGTGGAGCTTCGTGGCGTCGAGGGTGGTGGCGCGGTGCAGAACGACGCCCCGACGGGACCGTCTGTGTCCACGCGCGGTTGTGACCTCGACGAACTGCGGCATCGACTGGATCAGCTTCCAGAGTGCTGCTGCCGTCAGGTGACTCAGCGCAGCACCGGGCCCGGCGGCGAGGAGCGCCGCGACCAGCCGCCCGCGGAGCTGGATCGCCTCGTGGCCGACCGCGTACACGCCGCGGTGGTATGGGCGGAGTCGGCCGACGAGGATCCGGTGATCGATCGCGCC
>DASQMT010000130.1:0-9700 GCA_035645355.1 Solirubrobacteraceae bacterium
GGCGTGCAAACGCCCGCGCTGCACTGGCGGGTGCAGTCCGAGCGATGAGGACGCCTCTGGTCACCCACTCGGACTAGCCCGCAAAACCGGCCATTCTGGTCAGCGATTCGTCGCTCCCTCAAGTATTGTGGGATGACTGACGATAATTGTGTTGCAAAGTGGGATGAAGTGGAGTAGAACCCCCTGCGCATGGCCGGACCGGGGTGGCGGGGCTCCTCCCACTCCGCCACCTCGGTTCGACCCGCCTTGCAGCCCAGACCTGACCTGATTGGCAATGGGCCTTGACCAGCTTTCACGGAACGTTCGACCACACCCTCGATGCGAAGAACCGGCTCACGGTGCCGTCGAAGTTCCGATCGTCACTCGCTGGAACGGTGTTCCTCGTGAAGGGCGCCGAACCCTGCCTGAGCCTGTATCCGGCCGACACGTACCATGCGATGGCGCAGGACGCGCTCTCCGGCATGAATCCGCTGTCATCGCAGAAGCGCGAGTTCTCGCGGCTTTTCTATGCGAACGCGATGAGCATGGAGCTGGACGGCGCGGGACGGATCATGCTCCCCGCGCGCTTCATGGAGCACGCGGGCATCAGCTCCCGCGAGGTGGTAGTCGCGGGCGCCGGAGACTGCCTCGAGCTCTGGGATCGTGACACCTGGGAGTCGTATGACGCCGACCTCGCGCAGCGCGCGCCTGACCTGACCGCATCGCTTGGCCATCCTGCTTGACATGCCCAAGACCCATGTCCCGGTCCTGGCCGGCGAGCTGATCGAGGCGCTCGAGCCGCAGGCGGGCCAGATCGCCGTCGACTGCACGCTCGGTGCCGCCGGGCACGCGCGCCTGCTCGCCGGGCGGCTCGGCCAGGGAGGACTGCTGATCGGGATCGACCGCGACCCGCTCGCAGAGGAGGCCTTCGCCGAGCTCGCCGCGGAGGCGCCGTGTCGCACGCGCTTCGTGCGCGCGGACTTCGTCGCCGGGCTCGACGCCCTGCTCGAAGAGGGCGTGCGCGCGGACATGGTCTACCTCGATCTGGGCATGTCCTCGATGCAGGTCGACACGCGCGAGCGCGGCTTCTCCTACGCCTACGACGCGCCGCTCGACATGCGCATGGATCCGGCGCAGCCGGTCACGGCCGCCGAGGTCGTCAACACCTGGGAACCGCGCCGGCTCGGCCGCGCGCTGCGCGACTACGGCGAGGAGCGCTATGCGGACCGGATCGCGAAGGAGATCGCGCGGCGGCGCCGCGGGGGCGACCTGACCACCACGTTCGAGCTGGTCGATGCGATCACGGCGGCGATCCCCGTCCCGGCCAGGTTCGCCGGCGGACATCCCGCCAAGCGCACGTTCCAGGCGATCCGGATCGCCGTCAACGACGAGCTGAGCCAGCTCGATGAGGCGCTCCCGCGTGCCTGGGACCTGCTGGGCGTCGGCGGACGCCTCGCCGCGATCGCCTTCCACTCGCTCGAGGACCGGCGCGTCAAGCGCTTCCTGGCCGAGCGCACGCGCGGCTGCATCTGCCCGCCGGACCTGCCCGTGTGCGGTTGTGGCCGGACGCCGCAGGCCGAGCTGGTGTTCCGTCGCTCGGTTGCGCCGACGCCGGGTGAGATCGCCGCCAATGCGCGTGCGCGTTCCGCACGGCTGCGTGCGGCGCGCAAGCTGTCCGGCGACGAGGTGCGCGGGTGACCCCGCTCCCCGGACGGCTCGGACCCGACCGCTCTCGCGTGCACACGCGTCCGGCCGCCACGCTGCGCTCGGTCTCCCGGCGCGAGGCTGCCGACGCCTCACCGCTGGCACCGCGGCTGCCGCGGCGTGTCTCCGGACCGGCTGCGGGCGGCGCGGCGGCGGCGCGCGGGGGAGTCGCACTGCCGCGCGGTGCGGCCCGCCCGGTCGCTCCGCGGGCGCTCCCTCCGCGTTTGCGCCTGCGTGCGCTGCCCGGGCAGCGCCTGGTCGACCGGCTGCTGCGCAGCCGCCTGTGGATCTGGGCGCTCGGGGCGCTGCTCGGCGGGATCGTGGCGATGCAGGTGTCGCTGCTCAAGCTGAACTCCGGCATCTCACGTGCCGTCGAGACTGCCACCACGCTCGAGCGCCAGAACGCCGACCTCGAGGCCGCGATCGCACGGCTCTCGTCGCCCGACCGGATCGAGCTGGGCGCGGGCAGCCTCGGAATGCTGATGCCGGCCGCCGGCGACGTGCGCTACCTGACTTCCGGGCCGGGCGATGCTGCGAAAGCCGTGCGCCAGATGCAGCCGCCCAGCGCGGCCGCCGCCGCGCTGCTCGCCAATGGCGGGATCGTCCCGGGCTCGCTCGCGGAACCGGCGCCGCCGGCGGAGGCGACGACGGTGGCTCCGGCCGCGGCTGCGACGTCCTCCACCTCCGCCGCCGCGGCGGTCGCCGGTCAGGGCTAGGCCGCGTCGGTGCGGATCGAGCGGCGCATCGGCCTGCTGTTCGCCGTCTTCCTCGGCATGCTCGTGCTCGCCGGCGCGCGTGCCGGCTGGCTCGGCATCGTGCGCGCGGACGCGCTGCAGTCCGCCGCCGCCACCCAGCAGAAGGCTGACCTCGTCGTGCCTGCACGGCGCGGCACGATCACCGACGCGAACGGGATCGAGCTGGCGATCTCCAAGCCCGCCCAGACGATCGCCGCGACGCCCTACCTGATCGACGCCCCGGCCGCGGTCGCCGCCGAGCTGGCGCGGATCCTGCGCGCGCCGGAGGACGAGCTGCTGCGCAAGCTCGTGCGACGGGACACCGGTTTCGTCTATCTCGCCCGCGGCGTGCCGACCAAGCGGGCCGAGCGCGCGCGGGGGCTGGAGATCGAGGGGCTCGAGTTCATCCCGGAGTACAGCCGCGAGTACCCGCGCACCTGGATGGCCTCGCAGCTGCTCGGCAACGTGGGCACCGACGGCGTCGGGCTCTCCGGGCTCGAGTACAGCCTCGACGAGGGGCTCGGCGGCCGCGACGGCAGGCGCCGGCTGGTGCGCGACGCGCTCGGCGACACGATCGAGCTGCGCGAGGACGAGCGGGCGGTTCCGGGACAGGACGTGCGCCTGACGCTCGACGCGAACATCCAGGACCGCGCCGAGGAGGTGCTGGCCGAGGTCGGCGAGCACTGGCAGCCCAAGGGCGCCACTGCGCTCGTCATGGATCCCCGCGACGGCGCGATCCTGGCGCTCGCGAACTGGCCGCGGGTGAACGCCAACAAGCTCTACGACGCGCCTGATTACGCGTTGACGAATCGCGCGACGGGCGCGACCTACGAGCCGGGTTCGACGTTCAAGGCGTTCACGGTCGCTGCCGCGCTCGAGGACGGCAAGGTGACGCCCGAGACCTCGTTCACGCTGCCGCCGGCGCTGCGGGTCGCGGATCGCGAGATCCGCGACGCGCATCCGCGCGGCTGGGAGACGCGCGATGTCTCGGACATCCTCGCTCAGTCCTCGAACGTCGGCGCCGCGCTGGTCGGCCGGCGGCTCGGCGCCAGGCGCTTCGACGAGTGGGTGCGGCGCTTCGGCTTCGGCGAGCGCACCGGCGTCGACCTGCCCGGGGAGGAGGCGGGGATCCTGCTCGACTACGACGACTACTCGGGCTCGACCGCCGGCAACATGGCCATGGGGCAGGGCCTCGCCGTCACGCCGATCCAGATGGGCGCCGCCTACGCGGCCATCGCGAACGGCGGAATCCTGCGCGAGCCGCACATCGTCGCCAGCGTGGGCGGGCAGGAGCAGCCGCTGCCGGCCGGCGAGCGGATCATCTCCGAGCAGACCGCGGCGTCCGTGCGCAGGATGCTCGAGGGCGTGCTCGGGCCGGGCGGCACCGCGACCGGGGCGGCGATCGAGGGCTACGAGCTGGCGGGAAAGACCGGCACGGCGGAGAAGCCCGACGAGACCGGCGGCTACTCCAAGACCAAGTTCGTGGCCTCGTTCGTGGGCTTCGCTCCCGCGGCGCACCCGCGGCTGCTCGTCGCGGTGATGGTCGACGAGCCGCGGGGTGACATCTACGGCGGTACGGTCGCCGGTCCAGCCTTCAAGGAGATCACCTCTTTCGCGCTCACGAACCTGCGGATCGCGCCCGGTTAGGCTGCGTGCGCCGGGCGCTGGGGCGGCGCTAGGGTTCCGCGCGCATGACGGTGCGCGAGCTGCTCGGCGAGGGGCCCGAGGTGGATGTCGTGGCGCTGGCCTACGACAACCGGGCGGTGACCCCGGGGACACTGTTCTTCTGCGTGCCCGGTTTCACGCGCGACGGTCACGACTTCGCGGCCGACGCCGTGGCGCGCGGCGCCAGCGCGCTCGTCGTCGCCCGGCCCCTGGGCCTCGGGGTGCCCGAGCTGCTGGTCGACGACGTCCGGGCGGCGATGGCGCGTGCGGCGACGTGCATGCACGGCGACCCGACCGCCGAGCTGGCCGTGGTGGGGATCACCGGCACGAGCGGCAAGACGACGACGACGCATCTCGTCCGCCACCTGCTCGAGTCCGCGGGATGGCAGTGCGCGCTGCTCGGCGGCGTGACCGCGGTGATCGGCGGCGAGCGCCGTGCCGCAGTGCGGACGACGCCCGAGGCGATCGACCTGCAGGCCGGCTTCCGCGCGATGCTGGACGCAGGCGACCGCGCCTGCGCGATGGAGGTGTCGTCGCATGCGCTCGAGCTGCGGCGCGTCGACGGGGTCCGCTTCGCCGTCGCCGCGTTCACGAACCTCAGCCAGGACCACCTCGACTTCCATCCCGACATGGAGCGTTACTTCGCCGCCAAGCGGCGGCTCTTCACGGAGCTCGACGTCGGCCGTGCGCTCGTCGTGATCGACGACGCCTGGGGACGGCGCCTCGCCGGCGAGCTCGACGGCGCGGTCACGGTGTCGCTCGAGCAGCCCGCCGACTGGCAGGCGGTGCAGCACTGCTCGGGGCTCGGCGGCAATGCCTTCACCGTGCGCTCGCCGGCCGGCGAGGCGGCGGTCCAGCTGCCGCTGCGCGGGCGCTTCAACGCCGCCAACGCTCTCGTCGCGCTCGCCGCCGGTGACGCGCTCGGCCTCGAGCTGGCGCAGATGGCAGCGGCGCTGCGGACCGTCGTCGCGGTCCCGGGCCGCGTCGAGGCGGTCGAGGAGGGACAGGGCTTCGCGCTGCTGGTCGACTACGCGCACAAGCCCGGCGCGCTGGAGAAGGTGCTCGCGTCGGCGCGCGAGCTGGCGTCCGGCCGCGTGATCGTGGTGTTCGGGGCGGGCGGCGACCGCGATCGCGCCAAGCGCCCCGTTATGGGCGCGATCGCGGCGCGGCTCGCCGACCACGTGATCGTGACCTCCGACAATCCACGCTCGGAGCCGCCCGGGGCGATCATCGACGAGATCCTCGCCGGCGTCCCCGCGGGAGCGCTCCACGTGGAACACGAGCCCGATCGCCGTGCCGCGATCGCCCGTGCCGTCGCGCTGGCCGCCTCCGGCGACGTGGTGCTGATCGCGGGCAAGGGCCACGAGCAGGGGCAGGAGCACGCGGATGGGCGGACGGAGCCGTTCGACGACGTCGAGGAGGCGCGAGCGGCGCTGCGCGCGCGCGTAGGCGCCGCATGAGGCGCTGGACGGCGCAGCGCGTCGCGGGCGCGGCTGGTGCAGAGCTGCTGCGCGGCAGCGATCACGGGATCGCGGGGCCGGAGCGCGTGACCATCGACTCGCGTGCGGTCCGGCCGGGCGACCTGTTCGTGGCGATCCGGGGCGAGCGCGTCGACGGCGGCGAGTTCGCGGTCGCGGCCCTGCGCGCGGGTGCCTGGGGCGTGCTGGCCGCGCCCGTCCGGGCACGTGAGGCGGCCGCGGCCGGCGAGCCGGGCGCGGTGCTCACGGCCGAGGACCCGGTGCGAGCGCTCGGTGCGCTCGCGCGCGCGTGGCGACGGGAGCTGGGAGCCGACGTGATCGCCGTGACGGGATCGGTCGGCAAGACGTCGACCAAGGACCTGACGGCGGCGCTGATCGCTCCGCAGCGCCGGGTCGCGGCGAGCCGTGCGAACTTCAACACCGAGATCGGGCTGCCACTCGAGCTGCTGGCCGCGCCGGCCGGCACCGAGGTCGTCGTGCTCGAGCTCGCGATGCGCGGTTTCGGGCAGATCGCCGAGCTGACGAGGATCTGCGAGCCCGATGTCGGCGTTGTCACCAACGTCGGCCCGGTGCACCTCGAGCAGACGGGCTCGCTCGAGGGCGTCGCGCGCGCGAAGGGCGAGCTGCTCGTCGGACTGCGCGACGGTGCGACCGCGGTCGTCCCGCGTGGTGAGCCGCTGCTGGAGCCGTACCTGCGTGAGTCGCTGGACGTCGTCGCGTTCGGCGCGGGCGGCGACGTAGAGTTCGGGGACGATCCGCCTGACGGGGCTCCTGCCGGGCGCCGGGTGGTGGTCGCGGGCACGGACCGCTACGAGCTCGAGCTGCCGTTCGGGTCGCGCCACAACCTGTTGAACACGCTCGCCGCGGTCGCGGCGGCGCGGGCCGTCGGCGTGCGCCCGTCGGGCCGCGTGGACGTGCGTTTCGGCGCGCTCCGCGGCGAGCGCCTCGTGCTGGCGGACGACTTGACCATCGTCAACGACTGCTACAACGCCAACCCGCTGTCGATGCGAGCCGCCCTGGACGATCTAGCCACGCAGTCACCGGCCGGACGGCGCGTCGCGGTGCTCGGCGACATGCTCGAGCTCGGGCCCGGCGAGCTCGAGCACCATGCGGAGATCGGAGCGCACGCAGCGGCGTCCGGGGTGGACCTGCTGATCGCGGTCGGCCCACGCTCCGCCGCGATGCTTGACCGTTTCGCCGGTGAGGCGCACGTCGCCGCCGATGCGACCGAGGCGGCTGCGCAGGCGCGCGCGCTAGTCGGGCCGGGCGACATCGTGCTGATCAAGGCCTCGCGCGGCGTCGGCTTGGAGATCGTGGCCGAGGCGCTCGCTGCGCAGCCACAGCCGGGCGAGGCGGTCTAGTGGGCGAGGTCCTGATCGGCGGGACGGCGTCGCTGCTGATCTGCATCTTCCTCTCGCCGAAGTTCATCGAGTTCCTGCGCCGGCGTGAGTTCGGGCAGCAGATCCGGGAGGACGGGCCGCAGGAGCATCACGCCAAGGCCGGCACTCCGACGATGGGCGGGATCATCATCTTCACCGCGATCGCGGTGCCGTTCCTGCTGCTGACGGAGCTCGATGCGCGTTCGGTCGGCGTGATGGGAGTGGCGCTCGCCTGCGCGGCGCTGGGCTTCGCAGACGACTACATGAAGCTCGTCAAGCGGCGCTCGCTGGGGATGCGCGGGCGCTGGAAGCTGATCATCACGATGGGGATCTCCGTCGGGCTCTGGCTTGTCGCGACGCGCTGGGCCGACCTGCCCGACACGCTCAACCTGCGCGTCTACGACGCCGTGATCGACCTCGGCTACTTCTATCCGGCGCTGATCTACCTTGTCGTCGCGGGCACGACCTCGGCCGTCAACCTGACGGACGGTCTCGACGGCTTGGCGGCGGGCTGCTCGGCGATCGTGCTGCTCGCCTACATCGGGATCACGTTCACGACGCGCCAGACCGACCTCGCGCTGGTGGCGGCGTGCCTGGTCGGCGCTTGCGTCGGGTTTCTCTGGTTCAACTCGTTTCCGGCGTCGATCTTCATGGGCGACACGGGATCGCTCGGGCTGGGCGGGGCGATTGCGGCACTTGCGGTGATGACGAAGACCGAGGTGCTGCTGATCGTGATGGGCGGGATCTTCGTGATCGAGGCGCTGAGCGTGCTGATCCAGGTTTTCTCCTTCCAGGCATTCCGCAAGCGGGTCTTCCTGATGGCGCCGATCCATCACCACTTCGAGCTGCAGGCCTGGTCGGAGACGAAGATCATCCTGCGCTTCTGGATCGTCGCGGCGGTCTGCAGCGCGATCGGCTTCACGCTCTACCAGCAGTCCGTGACGTAGGTCGCGCGGGCGTCGATCAGCTCGGATGCGCGTTCGCTGACGCGGCGCCGATCCGGCGGACGTGCCTGGCGAGCCACACGACGACACCCGCGAGGGCGGCCAGTGCAAGCTTCTCGAGCGCACCGGTGTCTGCCGCAGCGATGCCGATCACGGTTCCGAGCAGAAGCGAGAAGAGAACCAGCTGCAGCGCCATCCGCAAGAGCCTGAGCGTCCAGGGGGGTGGTGTTTGCCACGGGACTGCACCGATTCTGTGCCGAAAGTGCTGCGTGCGGGTGGAATCGGGCTGCGCAGGCTTATGGTCGGCGCATGTCCATCATCGAAACAGAACGCCTGCTCGACGTGCTCGCCAAGATCCCGGAGGGCGGGTGGATGAGCTACGGCGATGTCGCGCGCGCCTGCGGCGGCGAGGACCGCCATGCCCGCACGCTCAACCAGCGGTTCGTGCGCGAGCAGCCGCCCGGCGCGCACCGCGTGCTCAAGTCGGACGGGCAGGTCGGGGCGACCGCGCTCGGAGACCCCGCGGAGGTCCGGCGAAAGCTCGAGGCTGAGGGTCTCGAGTTCGACGGCGGCAAGGCCGACCCGGACGCGAGGGTTCGGCCCGGCGATGGCGGGTGAAGCGCCGCTCCGCGACCGGCCGCTTGAATGTTCCGTCATGGCCAGCCGCCCGCCGCTGCCGCCCGGACCCTTCCTGGTCGTCGGCCTCGCCCGCTCGGGGCTGGCGGCCTGCGTCGTCCTGCGCGCTCACGGGCAGGACGTGACCGGCTGCGACGCGGGCGCGGTCGGTCCGGAGGCGCTCGCAGAGCTGGCGTCGGCGCGGGTCGCCGTGCATGCCGGCATCGACGGCGTCGACCTGCTCGATCGCGTGGCAACCGTTGTGAAGAGCCCGGGTGTGCCCCAGGAAGCGCCGGTCGTGCGGGCTGCGCGCGAGCGCGGGATGCTCGTGCTCGGCGAGCTCGAGCTGGGCTGGCGGCTGGTGCCCAACGACGTGATAGCGATCACGGGGTCCAACGGCAAGACGACGACGACGGAGCTCGTCGGCCACATGCATCGCACGGCCGGGCTCCCCGTCGCCGCGGCCGGCAACGTCGGCACGCCGCTGAGCTCGCTGTCGGGGGCGCTCGAGCCCGCTGCCGCGGTGGTCTGCGAGGCGTCCTCCTTCCAGCTCGAGGACACGCTCGCGTTCGCGCCCGACGCGGCGGTGCTTCTCAACCTCACGCCGGATCATCTCGATCGCCATGGCAGCTTCGCCGCCTACCGCGACGCCAAGCTGCGCATCTTTGCCAACCAGGGCGCCGAGGCGCTCGCCGTCGTGCCCGCCGACTTCGATCACGGGGGGCGTGCGCGACGCGTCGCGTTCAGCTCGCCGATGGCGGCGGCTGACCACCTCGAAGGGACCTCCGCGCCGGAGCTCGCGCTCCGCGACGGCCGCCTCGTCTGGCGCGGGGAGCCGCTGGTCGCGATCGATGAGATCCGGCTGCGGGGCACTCACAACCTCGAGAACGCAATGGCGGCCGCCGCCGTCACGCTCGCGCGCGGCATCGACCCGGCAGCCGTGCGCGCCGCCCTTGCGAGCTTCGCCGGGGTGGCGCATCGGCTCGAGGAGGTCGCCCGCTTCGACGGCGTGCTCTACGTCGACGACTCCAAGGCGACGAACATCGCAGCGGCGGTCGTCGGGATCCACTCGTTCTCCGGTGGTGTGCACGTCATCCTGGGCGGTCGCGGCAAGCAGGAGCAATACGCGCCGCTCGCGACCGCCGTCGCCGACCGCTGCTCGGCCGCCTACCTGATCGGCGAGGAGGCGCCGCGCCTCGCGA
>DASQMT010000131.1:0-13143 GCA_035645355.1 Solirubrobacteraceae bacterium
TGGCACCGGCGCAGCTCGAGCGGCTCGCGCGCCGCGCGGGCCTGGGGCTCGCGCGCACCGGCTCGGTAGCGCATCACGGCAGCGGCGAGATCTTCCTCGCCTTCTCGAGTGCCGGCCGCGTTTCGCGCGCGCACTTCGGCCGCCGCACGGCGGAGCAGTCCTTCCCGGATGCGGAGCTCGACCCGCTCTTCGCCGGCGCCGTCGACGCGAGCGAGGAGGCGGTGCTCAATGCGCTATGGGCGGCGCCCGACGTCAGCGGCCGGTCCGGGAGGACGGCGCGCGGCCTGCCGCACGAGCCGGTGCTCGAGCTGTTGCGCGCGCACGGCCGGCTGGGGCGTGGAGTCCCGCACGGACGCTCCCGGGCGACTTGACCCTGCATGTGAGGTCGAAGCGCCCGGCGCCTCGGGCTACCGCCGTGGCGACCTGAATGCGCTCCCTTGACTGGCGCCGTTGACGTGCGGGCCGGGGGCGAGCGGACGCGGCGTCAGGCGGCGGCCGTGGCTCCCGCCTCGCGCGCCAGCCGCGCGGGCGTGTCGTCGTCGAAATCCGCGAAGAAGCCGCCGACGCGCTCGGTCAGCTCGCCCATCCCGTCGCAGGCGAACAGGATCGGCTGGTAATGGGTGATGTCGTAGTCGAGCGTTGCCATCGCGAGGAAGTCGACGGGCCGGATGTCGGCGCCGCGGAACTCGTCGATCTCGCCGAACGAGGACAGCAGGCCGGCGCCGTAGCAGCGCAGCTCGCCCTGCTCGTACATGACGCCGAACTCGATCGTGAACCAGAAGACGTCGGCCATGTACTGCAGTCCCTCTGGCGTCTCGCAGCGGCGCGCCGCCTCGCCCGCGAGCCGCTTGACCTCCGCGATCTGGGGGTCGGCGAGCAGGTTCCCGTGGCCGATCACCTCGTGCACGATGTCGGGCTCGGGCGTGTAGAGCGGACTGCTGGGATGGCGCAGGTACTGGGTCGAGTGGAACACGCGGTCGGCCAGTGAGCCGTAGAACTCGTCGAGCGGCACGAGGCCGGCCGCTGGCACGAACTCGAAGCCGGTGAGCGGCGCCAGGCGCGCGGTCACCTCGTCGAGCTGCGGCACGCGCTCCGAGGGCAGCCCGAGCGCCGCCTTGGCCTCGCGAAAAGCGCGGCAGGCGAGCCGCTCGTGCTTCGGCGCGAGCTCGCGGCAGACGGTGCGCCAGATCTCGTGCTCCTCCTCGGTGTACTCCACCTGGGGGATCGGCTCGCCCGGCCGCCAGGCGAGCGCGGCGGCGGCGATCTCGTTGCGACGAGCGCGATAGGCGGTGTCGCCGGCTCCCGGGTGATCGTCGGCGAGGTGGACCTTGACGCCGTCGGGACCGTCCGTGACGGGTGCGTAGAGCTGGCCTTCTTCGAACATGCACGCGTTCTAGGCCGCTGGCAGCTCGCGCGCAACCGAGGAATGCGTGTCTTTCCATACCATGACAACTATGGAACGTCTCGATGAGCTAGATCGAAAGATTATTGCGCTGCTGCAGCGAGAAGGACGCAGATCGTTCGCCGATATGGGCCGCGAGGTGGGTCTCTCCACGCCGGCGGTCAAGCGCCGCGTCGACCGGCTGGAGGCCAGCGGCGTGATCCGCGGCTACGCCGCGGTGGTCGATGCCTCCAAGCTCGGCTTCGGCTTCGAGGCGATCGCGGAGGTCTACTGCGCCGACCGCACCGCGCCGCAGGACGTGCTTGCGAGCGTCGTCGGTATCCCCGAGGTCGTGAGTGCCGTCACCGTCTCGGGGGAGCCCGACGCGGTGCTGCGCGTGCAGGTCGACGACATCCGCCACCTCGAGCGCTTGATCGAGACGCTGCGCCGGCGTCCGAACGTGGTCCGGACGCGCACGATGATCGTGCTTTCGGTGCTGGTCGACCGCCCATCCGCGCTGCCTCCGTGAGCCGGCGCGGTGCCACCGCCGCCGCCTCCGGGTGCGCGCCGGGGTGTCAGCTTTTCGTGAGCCAGTGATCCGATCGCCGCCGTATGACGCTACACAGGGCAGACAGTTGGTCCCAATCTGAGGGGGAAGTATGTCCGAGCCGTTGACGCTCGACCTGCTCGACAAGGACGGCGCCATACGCGAGGCGCTTGATGAGGGGATGCAGAGCACTCGCGCTCAGCTCTTCCGCCGCTCGATCATCGGCGGGGGCACGTTCCTCGCGGGCGGCCTGCTGATCGGCGGACTGCCGAAGATCGCGCTCGGCGCGCCCTCGGCCAAGCAGGACGTCGAGATCCTCAACTTCGCGCTGCTACTCGAGTATCTCGAGTCGGAGTTCTACATCCGTGCCGTCGACAGCGGTGCGCTCAACGGTGACGCGCGGCTGCTCGGCTTCGCCAGGACCGTCCGCGATCACGAGGTCGCGCACGTCAACTTCCTCCTGAGCGCGCTGGGCGACGCGGCGAACCCGAAGCCGACGTTCGACTTCAAGGGCACGACGGAAGACGCGTCAATGTTCCGCGCGACGGCGATCGTGCTCGAGGACACGGGTGTCGCGGCCTACAACGGCCAGGGCCCGAGGCTGACCAAGGGAACGCTGGCAGCGGCAGCGCAGATCGTGTCCGTCGAGGCACGCCACGCCGCCTGGATCCGCCGCATCGTCGCAGGTCCCGGCTACCCGAACCGACCGGGCGATTACCCGGCGCCGGCGGTCCTGGACAAGGCTCTCACCAAGGCGCAGGTCGAGGCGGCCGTCGGCCGCACCGGCTTCATCACGGGCTAGGCGACAGACATGGAGAACAACGTGAAAACAGGCACTCTGAGCCTCGACGTCCTTGACGTCGACGGCGCCATCCGGGAGACGGCCGCCGCGGTGGCCGGCGATACGCGGGCGCGCTTTCTCGCAAAGGCGGGGCTGCTCGGTGGCGGTCTGGTCGGCTCGTCCGCGCTGCTGGGTCTCAACCCGGCGACCGCGGGTGCGCAATCGGCGACGCGCGACATCGCGATCCTCAACTACGCGCTGACCCTCGAGTACCTCGAGGCCGCCTTCTACACCGAGGCGGAAGAGATGGCCCCGCTCAGCGGCGAGCTCGCGCTCTTCACGCGGGTGGTCGCGAAGCATGAGCGCGACCACGTCAAGGCGCTCAAGGCGGTGCTCGGGAGCAAGGCCGTCAAGCGGCCGCGGTTCAACTTCCGCGGCACGACCGAGGACGCGGCGGCGTTCGCCGCGACCGCACAGGTGCTCGAGGACACCGGGGTGGCGGCCTACAAGGGCCAGGCGCCGCGGATCAAGTCCAACGCGATCCTCGCGGCCGCGCTGGCGATCCACACCGTGGAGGCCCGGCACGCGAGCTGGATCCGTGACATCAACGGCGAGGATCCGGCGCCAACGGCGTTCGACGAGGCGCTGTCGATGCGTGAGGTGCTCGAGGCGGTCGCCGCGACGCGCTTCATCGTCGCGCCGCGTCGCCGTCGCCGGCGTCGCCGCCCGCAGCAGACCCCGACGTTCACCGGGTGAAAGTGGTTCTGCGCCGCGGCGGCCTCACGGTCGCCGCGGCGCTCGCCGCCGTTCTCGCGTCCGTCACGCCGGCGGTAGCGCAGGAGGCGCAGGAGGACTTCCAGCTCAGCCGCCCGTCGGAGCACATGTGGCGCTGGGCGTTCGTGGAGCGGGCGACCGGTGCACGCGCGTACCCTGCCGAGGATGCTCCGGTAGTCGCCGGCGTCCGCACGCGCACCCCCGAGCGCACGCGGGAGATGCTCCCCCTGCTCGAGCGGCGCAGCGTCGACGGCCAGCTCTGGGTCCGCGCGCGGCTACCTGTGCTCCCGAACGGCACGACGGGCTGGGTGCGGCGCGACCGGCTCAGCGGCTACACGACCGTGCGCACGCATCTGATCGTCGACCGGGCGCGCTTCACCGCGCGGCTCGAGCGCAAGGGCCGCACCGTCTTCAGGGCCCGCATCGGGATCGGCGAGCGGCGCTGGCCGACGCCGCGCGGCTCGTTCATGGTCCGCAACCGGCTGGCCGGCTTCAACGACCCGGTCTATGGCGTGCTCGCCTTCGGCACCACGGCCCGCTCGGCGACGCTGACCGATTGGCCCGGCGGGGGCTTCATCGGGATCCACGGCACCAGCCGGCCCGAGATCCTGCCCGGTCGGGTGTCGCACGGCTGCATCCGCATGCGCAACGCCGACATCCTCCGCCTCGACCGGCGGATGCCGGTCGGCACGCCCGTCAGCGTCCGCTGAGCCGCGACCACAGCCAGCGCGCGAGCAGCTCCGTCCAGTCCGCGACTCCGGCCCAGAGGTGGCCGAGCGGACCGGTCACGAGCCATGCCGCGAGCCGGATGCGCACGCCCGCGACGGTATCGTGATGGCGCCCATGGCCGCACCCACCGTCTCCACGTCCGTCACCGAGCTGCCCGAGTCGCGCGTGCGCGTGCAGGCGGAGGTGCCGCCCGAGGAGATCGAGAAGAGCATCGCCCAGGCGGCGCGCTCGCTCGGCCGCACCCTGCGGGTGCCCGGCTTCCGCGCCGGCAAGGCGCCTGCGCCGGTGGTCATCAAGCGGGTCGGCCGCGAGGCCGTGCTCGACGAGGCCGTGCGCGATTCGATCGGCGCCTGGTACTCGGCCGCGATCGACGCCGCCGACATCGTCCCGGTCGGCGAGCCGGAGCTCGACATGGGCGAGCTGCCGGGACAGGGCCAGCCCCTGACGTTCTCGATCGAGATCGGCGTCCGGCCCACGGCTCAGCTGGGCGAGTACAAGGGCCTCGAGGTCGGCAGGCGCGAGCCGGTCTCCTCCGACGAGGCGGTCGAGGCCGAGGTCGAGCAGGTCCGCGAGCGCGCCGGCCGGCTCGAGACGGTCTCGCGACCGGCGGCCACCGGGGACTTCGTCGTGATCGACTACGTCGGGACCCTCGACGGTGAGCCGTTCGCTGGCGGAGAGGGGCGCGACCAGATGATCGAGCTGGGCTCAGGACGGCTCGTGCCGGGCTTCGAGGAGCAGCTCAGCGGTGCCTCGGCGGGCGAGGAGCGCACCGTGAAGCTCACTTTCCCCGAGGATTACAACGCGGAGGAGCTTGCCGGTCGAGAGGCGGAGTTCGCCGTGACCGTCAAGGAGGTCAAGGCCAAGGACCTGCCGCCTGTCGATGACGAGCTTGCGGCCGAGGCGGGCTTCGACACGCTCGACGAGCTGCGCGCGGACATCCGCGAGCGCCTGGCCGAGGTCGAGGAGCGCCGCATCGAGGCGGAGTTCCGCGAGACCGTGCTCGATGCCGTCGTCGCCGGCGCCACGATCGACGTGCCTGACGCGCTGGTCGAGGCTCGCTCGCGCGAGCTGTGGGAGCAGATGCTGCATTCGCTCTCGCACCAGGGGATCTCGAAGGAGATCTACCTGCAGATCTCGGGCCGATCCGAGGAGGAGATCATCGCCGAGGGCCGCGATGACGCCAGGCGCCAGCTCAAGCGTGAGGCCGTGCTCGCCGCCGTCGTGGCGGCCGAGTCGATCGAGCCCTCCCAGGAGGAGCTGCTGGAGGCGCTCGCGCAGGCCGCGCCGTCGGAGTCCACGAGTGCGAAGAAGCTGCTCGAGCGGATGCGGTCCGCGGGTCGTCTGGACACCTTCAAGGCGGACCTCGCGCAGCGCAAGGCGCTCGAGCTGCTGGCCGGGTCCGCGAAGCCGATCTCGGTCGAGCAGGCGCAGGCACGGGACAAGCTCTGGACCCCCGGAACGGACCCCGAACAGCCCGCTTCAGAGCTCTGGACACCGGGGTCCTGACCCCAGTCTGAGGCCCTGGGCCGATTGCTAGACTCGCGCCGAGACGAGCGGGTAGACAGCAGTTGCTCGCCGTGCAGGATTCAGGCGCCGAACGCGAAACGAAGCGAGGACCGTGAGCCCACTCGTCCCAATGGTCGTCGAACAGACTTCGCGCGGAGAGCGCGCGTTCGACATCTACTCCCGGCTCCTGTCGGAGCGGATCATCTTCCTCGGGACGCCGGTGGACGACCAGATCGCCAACCTCGTCGTGGCGCAGATGCTGCACCTGGAGTCCGAGGACCCCGACAAGGACATCTCGCTCTACGTCAACTCGCCGGGCGGCTCGGTCTACGCCGGGCTCGCGATCTACGACACGATGCAGTTCGTCAAGCCGGACATCCAGACGATCTGCGTCGGCATCGCGATGTCGATGGGCGCGCTGCTGCTGGGCGGTGGCGCGAAGGGCAAGCGGATGGCGCTCCCGAACGCGAAGATCCTGATCCACCAGGTCTCGTCGGGCTTCCAGGGCCAGGCGACCGACATCGAGATCCACGCCCGCGAGGTGATCGACCTGCGCCGCCGGCTGGACGAGATCATCGCCCACCACACCGGGCAGTCGATGGAGAAGGTCAAGACGGACACCGAGCGCGACTACTTCATGAGCTCGGAGGAGGCCGTCGAGTACGGCATCATCGATCGCGTCATCTCGGAGCATTAGTGATCCACTAGTGGCGCGCCCGACGGACTCCAACGAGCAGCTTCTCTGCAGCTTCTGCGGGAAGTCGCAGCGGCAGGTCAAGAAGCTGATCGCGGGGCCCGGCGTCTACATCTGCGACGAGTGCATCGATCTCTGCAACGAGATCATCGACGAGGAGCTGACCGCCCCGCCGACCTTCGACATCGACAACCTGCCGAAGCCGAAGGAGATCTACGGCGTACTGAACGAGTACGTCGTCGGCCAGGAGCAGGCCAAGCGCACGCTCTCGGTGGCGGTCTACAACCACTACACGCGCGTGCGCATGCTGCAGTCCGACGACGCGGACATCGAGCTGCAGAAGTCCAACATCCTGCTGCTCGGCCCGACGGGCTGCGGCAAGACGCTGCTGGCGCAGACGCTGGCGCGGATCCTCAACGTGCCGTTCGCGATCGCCGACGCGACGGCGCTCACGGAGGCGGGCTACGTCGGCGAGGACGTCGAGAACATTCTTCTCAAGCTGATCCAGGCCGCTGACTTCGACGTGAAGAAGGCCGAGACCGGGATCATCTACATCGACGAGGTCGACAAGATCGCGCGCAAGGCCGACAACCCGTCGATCACGCGCGACGTGTCGGGCGAGGGCGTGCAACAGGCGCTGCTGAAGATCCTCGAGGGCACGCAGGCGTCGGTGCCGCCGCAGGGCGGGCGCAAGCACCCGCACCAGGAGTTCCTGACGATCGACACGACGAACATCCTGTTCGTCTGCGGCGGCGCGTTCGCGCAGCTCGACAAGGTGATCGAGCGGCGGATCGGCCACAAGGGCGTCGGCTTCGGCGCGGAGATCACCTCGCGCCATCAGAAGGACACCGGCGAGGTGTTCGAGAAGTGTCTGCCCGAGGACCTGATGCAGTACGGCCTTATCCCGGAGTTCATCGGCCGGCTGCCCGTCAGCTCCGCCGTGCACCAGCTCTCGCGCGACGACCTGATCACGATCCTGACCGAGCCGCGCAACGCGATCGTCAAGCAGTTCCAGCGCTTCTTCGGCTTCGACGGGATCGAGCTCGTGTTCTCGGCCGACGCCCTCAAGGCGGTCGCCGACAAGGCGCTCGAGCGCGAGACCGGCGCCCGCGGCCTGCGCTCGATCATCGAGGAGATCCTGCTCGAGGTCCAGTTCGAGCTGCCCTCGCGGCGCGACGTGAAGAAGTGCGTCGTGACCAAGGAGACCGTCGAGCGCGGGGTCAAGCCGACGCTCGTCACCGAGGCGCCCGACGAGGGCGAGGGCGACCAGCAGGCCAAGTCGGCCTAGCGCGCCAGCGCCCGGGCAAGGTTCGCGATCACAGCCTCCGGCACGTCCGTCAGCTCGCGCCACGTTACGCGGAGGACCCGATGTCCGGCGGCCAGCAGGTCTCCGTCGCGGCGGCGGTCGCGCTCGAACGCGGCACGCCCGCCGTGGAAGCGGAAGCCGTCGACCTCGGCGATGACCGCTGGTCTGGCCACAGCAGATCGACCTCGTAACGGCCGACGCGCGCGTTGGCCAGCGGTTGTGGCAGCCGCGCGGCCGGATCAGCTCGACCAGGCGTCGCTCCGCTTCCGAGCGTGTGAGCGACGGAGCCGCGTCGATCGCGGCCAGCGCGTGTCGCAGCGCCGGGGCGCCACGGTGGCGCAGACCGGCGCGCGCGATGATCTCCCGCAGCTGCGACACGGAGACGAGACGCTGGACCTGCGCCTCCTCCACCGCGCGCGCCAGGTCGCGAACCTCGAGCGTCGCCGCGAGGTCGAGCAGCGTGCGCGCCGGGCTCGTGACGCGCATGCCCAGCCGGCGCGTGACATCGCGCGGTTGCAGCCTCATCCGGTTCGGCCGGACGCCGGCGTGCGCGCGCGGAGCCGGGATGGATCACGTCGACCACGTCGGGCGCCGGCGGCCGGAATTCCCAGATCGCGGCCGCCGATGCGTGGCTCAGCGCCGCGTCGGGCCCGCAGGCCAAGAGCGCTGCCATGACGCGCGCGTGCGGCGGCTCGACCGTCCCTACGAGGTAACGCCGCGATGAAGATGGCGCAGCACTCCGGCTTTGGCGAGACGCGCGATCGCAGGTGGAGCGAGGCCACACGTGTGCAGTTCGCCGGTCGTGACGACGCCGTGCTGTCGCCCGGCAAGCGCCATCGCGGCCGCCAATGCGCGCGTCATTTCCCAAGGCGGCATCGGCCGGAGCTTTCCCGCCCCGGACCCCCGCGGCCGGCGCCCGGCGCAGGAATGTTTCTCTTTCATGCGCCGTTCGTCACGTCCTGCGGCTAGCGCGTCACAAGCTCTAGCGCCACTGCAGCAGCTCGCGCACCTGCCCGAGGTCGTAGCTCGGGCCGCTGACGCCGACGGTGAGCACCCCGACGCCGGCCGCGTGCAGCGCCTCGGCGGTCTCGGGCTTCCCGCCCTGCACCGCCCAGACGCGCGTGACCGAGCCCGGGTCGCGACCGACCGCCGCGCAGTGGCCGGCGAGCACCTCGTACTTGGACTGGTAGCGCTCGAGGTCACCGAAGCCGTGCCACATGTCGGCGTGCTCGGCCACGATCCGCAGCGTCACCTTCTCGCCGCTGCCGCCGATCAGCAGCGGCATCGGGCCGAGCGGCGCAGGGTTGAGCTTCGCCAGGCGGTCCTTGAAGATCGGCAGGTCGCGCCGCAGCGCGCGCAGGCGCGAGCCGGCCGTGCCGAACTCGTAGCCGTACTCGTCGTAGTCGCGCCGGAACCAGCCCGAGCCGAGGCCGACGATCAGCCGCCCGCCGCTGATGTGGTCGACGGTACGCAGCGCGTCGGCGAGGTAGCTCGGGTTGCGGTAGGAGTTGCACATCACGAGCGCGCCGATCCGCGCGCGCGAGGTGACCTCGGCCATCGCGGCCTGCAGCGTAAGGCTCTCGAAGTGCAACCCGTCCGGGTCGCCGTTGAGCGGGAAGAAGTGGTCCCAGTTGAACAGCATGTCGGCGCCGAGCTGATCGAGCTCGGCCCAGGTGCGGCGCATGGATTCATAGTCGGCGTGCTGTGGCTGCACCTGCACGCCGATGAGGGGGCGGTTCATGCTCATAGGCGTGGCAGGACTTCGCGCTCGAGCAGCTCGATGAACTCCGGCTGGCGCGGGCCGATCTGCGAGACGTAGAGCTCGTCGAAGCCGGCCTCCGCGTACTCGCGGAAGGTCTCGACGATGCGGTCGACATCGGGACCGCAGGGCACCGACTCCGCGATCATCTCCTCCGTCACGAGCGTCGTGGCCTGCTCGAAGTGCGACGGCGTCGGCAGGATCTGGGCGAGCTCGCCGGGCAGGCCCTCGTTCGGCCACAGGCGGTGCACGGTCTTGACGCACTCCGCCTCGTCGGGCCCGTAGCAGACCTTCGTGCCGGCCTGGCAGACCTTGTCGCCACCGCCGCCCGAGCGGAACTTCCGGACGAGCTCTCCGTCGGGCATCGTCGAGCAGTAGCCGTCGCCGATGCGCGCGGCGAGCGCCGTCGACTTCGGCCCGAAGCCGGAGATCAGCACGTCGGGCGGGCTGTCGGGCAGCGTGTAGATCCGCGCGTTCTCGACCGTGTAGTGAATCCCGTCATGGCTGAACTGGCCGCCCTCCCAGAGCCCGCGCATGACCTCGATCGACTCCTCGAGCATCTCCAGGCGCACGTCTGCCGACGGCCAGGCATCGCCGAAGATGTGCTCGTTCAGAGCCTCGCCGGATCCGACCCCGAGTGAGAAGCGGCCCTCCAGCATGACCGCAGACGTCGCCGCCGCCTGGGCGATCACCGCCGGGTGGATGCGCATCGTCGGGCAGGTCACGCCGGTCGTGACGTGCATGCCGGGCACCGCCTGCCCGAGCGCGCCGATCATCGACCAGACGAATGCGCTCTGGCCCTGCTCGTCGTTCCAGGGGTGGTAGTGGTCGGAGATCCAGAGCCGGTCGAGGCCGGCCTTCCGGGCGAGCGTCGCCTGCTCGAGCAGCTCGCGAGGGGTGAACTCCTCGCAGGAGAGGAAGTAGCCGATCTTCATCGTGCACCGGTACCCGCAGACCCCCCCGTCCAAGTGCCCCGTCTCGCAACAATCGACCCGAAATGACGCACGTCGATCACCGACAGGCTGTGTCCTCGACCACTTGAAATCCCAGGGGGATTCCTGCGGGTCTGCGTCCGTGCCTGTCGGCGCCGCCGCACGCCCTTTCCGCGCCGATCGTCACGAGACGGAACACTAGACTCCCCGCCCCGTGAGCACGCTCGAGGACCGGACGCGCTGGGAGCCCGCCGAGGCCGAGGCGCGCATCTTCGAGCGCTGGCTCGAGTCCGGCCTCTTCCACGTCGAGCCCGACGGGACGGCGGAGGCGAGCTTCTCGATCGTGATCCCGCCGCCGAACGTGACCGGCGCGCTGCACATGGGCCATGCGCTGAACGGCTCGGTCCAGGACTGCCTGATCCGCTACCACCGGATGCTCGGCAAGCGCACGCGCTGGACGCTCGGCACCGACCATGCCGGGATCGCCACCCAGACCCAGGTCGAGAAGCTGCTGCGCAGCGAAGGCACCAGCCGCGAGGAGATCGGCCGCGAGGCGTTCGTGGAGCGCGTCTGGAAGTGGCGCGAGGAATACGGCGGGATCATCTTCAAGCAGTTCCAGCGGCTGGGGGCCTCGTGCGACTACGAGCAGGAGCGCTTCACGCTCGACGAGGGTTACGCGCGCGCGGTGCTCGAGGTGTTCGTCGATCTCTACGACAAGGGCCTGATCTACCGCGACAACCGGATCGTGAACTGGGACCCGGGCTCGCGCTCGGCGATCTCCGACCTCGAGGTGGAGGAACGCGAGGTCACGGACACGCTCTTCTACGTCGAGTATCCGCTGGCCTCCGGCGGCGGCTCGCTGACGGTCGCGACGGTGCGGCCCGAGACGATGCTGGCCGACACGGCGATCGCGGTCCATCCCGGCGACGCGCGCTACACGCGGCTGGTCGGCGAGACCGCGATCCTGCCGCTCGTCGGCCGCCGGCTGCGGATCATCGCCGACCCGTACGTCAGGCCGGAGTTCGGCACCGGAGCGCTCAAGATCACCCCGGGGCACGACCCGAACGACTTCGAGATCGGCCGCGCGCACGGGCTCGAGGAGCTCGTCGTGATCGGCGAGGACGGCCGCATGAACGCGGCGGCGGGAGAGCGCTTCGCCGGCATGACGGCGCTCGAGGCACGCGCGGCGGTCGTCGCCGAGCTGCGCGAGCAGGGGGCGATCGCCCGCACCGAGCCCTACACGCACGCGGTCCCCCACTCGCACCGCTCGGGCGAGCGGATCGAGCCGCTGGTCTCGCTGCAGTGGTTCATGGAGATGAAGCGGCTCGCGCGCCCCGCGATCGACGCGGTGCTCGAGGGCCGGCTGCGCGTGCACCCCGAGAGCCAGCGCAAGCGCTATCTCGACTGGCTCGAGAACATCCGCCCCTGGTGCATCTCGCGCCAGCTCTGGTGGGGCCACCAGATCCCGGTCTGGTACCGCGGAGTGGAGACGTACGTCGGCACCGCGCCGCCCGAGGGTGATGGGTGGACCCAGGACCCGGACGTGCTCGACACCTGGTTCTCCTCGGGCCTCTGGCCGTTCGCGACGCTCGGCTGGCCCGACGACACCGCCGACCTGCGCGCCTTCTACCCGACCGACGTGCTCTCGACGGCGCGCGACATCCTGTTCCTGTGGGTCGCACGGATGGTGATGCTGGGGATCGAGCTCACGGGCGCGGTGCCGTTCTCCGACGTCATCAACCACTCGACGATCCTGGCACCGGACGGGCGCCGCATGTCCAAGTCGCTCGGCAACGGCGTCGACCCGATCGAGATGATCGACCTGCACGGTGCCGACGGCACGCGCTTCGGCCTGCTCGCGATGTCGTCGACCCAGGACGTCCGCTTCTCCGCCGAGAAGGTCGCCCAGGGCCGCCAGCTGGCGAACAAGCTCTTCAACGCCTCGCGGCTCGTGCTGCTGCGGCTGCCGGCCGGAATCGAGCTGGATGGTGAGCCGCCGCAGCCGACGGCGGTCGAGGACGCCTGGATCCTCTCGCGCTTGGAGCGCGCGAAGGCCGACACCGCCCGCGCGATCGAGGCGTTCGAGTTCCACCGCGCCGCGCTCGGCCTCTACGACTTCGTCTACGGCGAGCTGTGTGACTGGTACCTCGAGATCGTCAAGCCGCGCCTGTACGCCGACGACAACGACGCGGTCGCGCGCTTCGCGCTCGGCGTGCTGGCGGACACGGTCGCGATCGCGCATCCGGTGGTCCCGTTCGTCACCGAGGAGGTCTGGTCGCACATCCCCGGAACCGACGAGCTGCTGATGGGGCGTGCGTGGCCGGCCGCCGACGAGTCGCGGATCGACCCGGGCGCCGAAGCCGAGATCGCGCGCGCGATCGCAGCCGTGCAGGCGCTGCGCGGCTGGCGCGACGGGATCGGCGCCGCTCCGGCGGCGGTGTTGCCGGCGCGGCTCGAGGCCGAGGGCTACGAGCGCAC
This sequence comes from Solirubrobacteraceae bacterium, assembly GCA_035645355.1. GTDB lineage: Bacteria > Actinomycetota > Thermoleophilia > Solirubrobacterales > Solirubrobacteraceae > DASQMT01. The sequence continues at coordinate 12,888 of DASQMT010000131.1, forward strand.
GGCGGCCTACGTCGCGCGGCTCGCGCGCTGCGAGTGGTCGGCCGAGGCGGCGGAGCCGGCGGCGACGGTGCCCGTGCCCGGCGGCAGCATCGCGGTGCTGGCCTCTGACACTCTCGACCTCGGCGCGGCGGCGCGCAAGCTCGAGCAGCGTCGTGACTGGCTGGACGCCGAGATCGCGCGCGCCGAGCAGCGGCTATCGAACGCGGGCTTCGTCGGCAAGGCGCCGGCGAAGGTCGTGCAGGCCGAGCGCGACAAG
>DASQMT010000132.1:0-2569 GCA_035645355.1 Solirubrobacteraceae bacterium
GGACGCCTACTACCGGGAGTACCGGGCCAGCGTCCACCGCGGCGTCTATCCGATCGCGGCGCTGGCGACGGAGGCGTACGAGGGTGCGCGCGCGAAGGTCGCCGCGTTCGCCGGCTCCGCGCCGGGCGAGACGGTCTTCACCCGCAACGCGACCGAGGCGATCAACCTCGTCGCCTACTCCTGGGGCTCGGCCAACGTCGGCGCCGGCGAGCTGATCGTGGTGACGGAGATGGAGCACCACTCCAACCTCGTCCCGTGGCAGATGCTGTGCGAGCGCACGGGGGCGGAGCTCGCGTACGTGCCGGTCGACGACGAGGGCCTGCTGGTCGAGGACGAGCTTGACGCGCTCCTCTCCCGTGGCCCGAAGCTGCTCGCGCTCGCGCACGTCTCCAACGTGCTCGGCACGGTCAACCCGGTCGCGGACATCCTCGCCCGCGCACACGCTGCCGGCGCCGTCGTGCTGGTCGACGGCGCGCAGGCGGCACCGCACCTGCCGCTCGACGTGCACGCGCTCGGCGCCGACTTCTACGCCTGGACCGCCCACAAGGCGTACGGGCCGACAGGCATCGGCGTGCTGCACGGCAGGCGCGAGCTGCTCGAGGCGATGCCGCCGTTCCTCGGCGGCGGTCACATGATCGCCAAGGTCGGGAAGTTCGAGAGCCGCTACGCCGATCCGCCGACGCGGTTCGAGGCGGGCACGTCGCCGATCGCCGAGGCGGTCGGACTGGGTGCCGCGGTTGACTACCTCGAGCGCTTCGGCATGGCGGCCGTCTGGGAGCACTCGCGCGACGTCGTCGGCTACGCCGTCGAGCAGCTCGGCGCGATCGACGGCCTGGACATCCATGGCCCCGCCGATCTCGCGCGCCGCGGCACGGTCATCTCGTTCGCGCTCGACGGAGTCCACCCGCACGACGTCGCCGAGATCCTCGGCCGCGAGGGCGTCTGCGTGCGCGCCGGGCACCACTGCGCGCAGGTGCTGATGGGCCGGCTCGGCGTGGCGGCCACGACGCGCGCGTCGTTCGCCGTGCACTCGACGCACGACGACGTCGACCGTCTGGTCGCCGGCCTCGGCAAGGTCCAGGAGATCTTCGGCTGATGGACGAGCTCTACCGCGAGAACATCCTCGAGCACTACAAGCAGCCGCGCAATTTCGGCGAGCTCCCCGGCGCGGACCTCGAGTTCGAGGACAACAACCCGCTCTGCGGCGACGAGCTCAAGGTGCAGCTCAAGGTCGGCGATGACGGCCGGATCTCCGACGTGCGCTTCTCCGGTCACGGCTGCGCCATCTCTCAGGCCTCCGCGTCCATGGCCTCTGAGGAGCTGGTCGGGATGCCGGTCGACGAGCTGATCCGGCTCGACCGCGACTTCGTCCTCGACCTGCTCGGGATCGACATCTCCGCTACGCGGATGAAGTGCGCGCTGCTGACGCTCAAGGTGCTCAAGTCGGCCGGGCTCGGCCACGCGGTCGCGTGGGAGTCCGACACGCCGCCGAGCGCCGCCGAGGTCACGCGCGAAGGCTGAGCGCGGCGCTTGCCTGGCGCGATAGCGTTGCGCCGGCCAAACAAGGGGGGAGCGCGCATGTGCCTGCCGGGAACCGTCGAGACCGTCCGCGACGCCAGTGATCGTGGTGGCGTGCCACAACTCAGCCGGCGCGCCGCGCTGGCCGGCGGCGGCGCCGCCGCGGCGGCCGCGCTGCTGCCGTCAGGCGCGAGCGCCGATCACCGCAGGCACCGCGGCAAGGTCGCCGACCTCACGCACGTCTTCCGCGCCGGGTTCCCGGTTTACACCGGCGACGAGCCCAGGCGGCGCGACCTGAAGACGTTCGCGGCCGACGGCTTCTACTCGCAGCAGTGGACCTTCGGCGAACACTCGGGCACGCACATGGACGCGCCGGGGCACCTAATCCAGGGCGCGCGGCTCGTGCCGCAGCTGCGCCCGCACGAGCTGTTCGCGCCGATCGCGGTGATCAACATCGCGCGGCGCGCGGCCGAGGACCCCGACGCGACCGTCGGCCCGCGCGACATCCGGCGCCACGAGCGCCGTCACGGCCGCATCCCGCGTGGCGCGGCGGTGCTGATGCGCTCCGGCTGGGACGCCAAGGCGGGCGACAGCGCCGCCTTCAAGAACGTCGGCGCCGACGGCAAGTACCACTTTCCCGGCTTCAACGCCGACGCGGCCGAGCTGCTGCTCAGGCGCAAGGCGGCGGTGATCGGCGTCGACACGATGAGTCTGGACCCCGGCACCGCGACCTCGTTCGACGTGCACCTGGCCTGGCTGGGCGCGGATCGCTACGGGCTCGAGGGCGTCGCCAACCTGGCGTCGATCCCGCCGCGCGGCGCGCACCTGATCGTCGGCGTGATCCCGTGGGAGGAGGGCTCGGGCGGCCCCTGCCGGCTGCTCGCTCGCTACTGAGCGCGGCGGTCGAGCGCCGGGTAGCGCTCGCGCAGCTCGTCGACGAACCCCGTCAGCCGGTCGGCCAGCGCGGCGTCGGAGATCTCGAGCACGTTCTCGGCGTTCATCTCGCCCGAGCGCGAAAGGTTGAAGGAGCCGAGGAAGACCGTGTCGTCGG
>DASQMT010000133.1:0-7174 GCA_035645355.1 Solirubrobacteraceae bacterium
GGACCTGCCGCCTGGTGGGCGCCGTATCTTCGAGGTGCGGGGGCGCAGCATCGGCGTGTTCAACGTCGACGGCCGCTTCTATGCGTTGCATAACGGCTGCCCGCACCGCGGCGGGCCGCTGTGCGAGGGGCGGCTCGGCGGCACCACGCTGCCGGCCCGTGGGCATGCGTTCGACTTCGGGCTCGAGGGCCGGGTCCTGCGCTGCGCGTGGCACGGCTGGGAGTTCGACGTCACGACCGGGCGCGCGCTCGCCGATCCCAGCGTCCGCGCGCGCAGCTACGCGGTCGACGTCGAGGACGGCGAGCTCGTGATCACGCTCTGAGGAGGCCGATCGCACGCCCGGCGCGCTCGGGTCGCGGCAAGGCGGCGTGCGCCTCCGCGATGCGCGCGATCCGCTTGAGCAGAGCGGGCGCTGCGGGGCCTGCACGTCCGGCCGCGGTGTCGACGTGCAGCAGCATCTGCTCGGCCGTCGCCAGCAGCTCGTCGTCCGCGCTGCGGTAGAGCGAGTGGAAGACGTGCAGCCGCTTGTCGTCGTGTCCCAGCAGCTGTGTCGTCGTATGCAGGCCCTCCTCCGCGAGCGCCTGGCCGAGGTGGGAGAGGTGCGTCTCGACCGTGAAGTACGAGCTCCCCGCTCCTGGGTCGAGGCCGATATGGCGCAGCAGCGCGTCGGTCGTGTCGCCGAACACCTGCAGGTAGCGGCTCTCGGTGGCGTGGCCGTTGTAGTCGATCCACTCCGGCGCCACGACGGCGCTGTGGAGCCGCAACGGCGCCTCGTGCTCGTCGGCCGGCGCGGCCGGCGCGGCCGAGCACAGCGCCCGCTCGTATTCGGCGAGCACCGCGCCGGCGCCGAAGTCATGGCCGCGCAGCCCCTGGATGATCGAGATCAGGCAGTCGTCGCGCAGGCGCTCGAGCTCGCGGACCGAGCGGCCGGCGGCCTGCTCGTCGGATTGCGCGACGAGCTTGTCGAGCAGCTCTGACGTCAGCTCCGGAGCGTCGGTCAGCCTGGTCCACGGAAGCTCGAGCGTCGGGCCGAACTGCTCCATGAAATGGCGCATGCCGGCTTCGCCCCCGGCGATTCGGTAGGTCAGGAACGTGCCCATGAAGGCCCAGCGCAACCCGGCGCCGAAGCGGATCGCGTCGTCGATCTCCGCGACCGTCGCCACGTCCTCGGCGACGAGCCAGAGCGCCTCGCGCCAGAGCGCCTCGAGCAGTCGGTCGGCCACGAACGCGTCCACCTCGGTGCGCAGCACCAGCGGCCGCATCCCGAGTGCCCGGTAGATCGCGGCCGCGCGCGCGAGCGTCTCGGGCGCGGTCCGCTCGCCTCCGCACAGCTCTACGAGCGGGAGCAGGTAGACGGGGTTGAACGGATGCCCGACGGTGAAGCGACCGGGATGCTCCATGCCGGCCGCCAGGCGCGTCGGCAGCAGGCCGGAGGTCGAGCTGGCGATGATCGCGTCCGGCGCGGCCGCGCGACTGGCCGCCGCCAGCAGGTCGCGCTTGAGTGCTTCGCGCTCGGGCGCGCTCTCCTGCACGAAGGCCGCCTCTTCGACGGCCTCCTCGACCGTGGCCACGAGCGTCACGGTGCCTTCGGCCGGCAGCGGCGCGAGCGTCAGCCGTCGCTGGGCGCGGCGCGCGCTGGCTAGCACCTCGCGCACCGTCCGCGCGGCATCCGGGTCGGGGTCGTAGATCCGCACGTCGACGCCGTTGAGCGCGAAGCGCGCCGCCCAGCCGCCGCCGATCACGCCGCCGCCGAGCAGCGCGACCAGGCGCGGCAGCTCAGTCATGCCGGACCAGGCCCAGCCGCTCGCGCACCTCGGCGGGCCCGAGGACGCGCACGTTCATCGCCTCGAGGATCGTCACGGCGCGCTCGACGAGCTGCCTGTTCGTGGCCGGCACGCCGCGTGAGAGGTAGAGGTTGTCCTCCAGCCCGACGCGCACGTTGCCGCCCGCGAGCACGGCCAGCGCGACGTAGGGGAGCTGCATGCGCCCGATCGAGAAGGCGGAGAAGACCGCGCCGGCCGGCAGTTGGTTGACGAGCGCGAGCAGCGTGCCCGGGTCGTCGGGAGCGCCGTAGGGGATCCCCATGCAGAGCTGGATCAGCGGCGGGTCGTCGATCAGACCGTCCCGGATCAGGTCCTTGACCATCACCAGATGGCCTGTGTCGAAGACCTCGAGCTCGGGCCGCACTCCCAGCTCCCGGATCCGCCCCGCCATCGCGCGCAGCATGGCCGGCGTGTTGACCATCACGTAGTCGCCGCCGGCCGCGAAGTTCATGCTGCCGCAGTCGAGCGTGCAGATCTCCGGCCGCAACGCCTCGACGTGCGCCAGCCGCTCGGCGGCCCCGGCCATGTCGGTGCCGTCCGCGGCGACGGGCAGCGGTTCGTCCTCCCCGCCGAGCACGAGGTCGCCGCCCATCCCGGCGGTGAGGTTGAGCACCACGTCGACGTCCGCGGCGCGCACGCGCTCGACCACCTCGCGATACAGCGCGGTGTCGCGCGACCCGCGGCCGGTGGCTGGGTCGCGCACGTGGATGTGCGCGATCGCGGCGCCCGCGCGGGCCGCCTCGACGGCTGCCGCGGCGATCTCGGACGGTCTGACCGGGACGCGGTCGCTGGCGCGCGTCGTGTCGCCCGCACCGGTCACGGCGCAGGTCAGGAAGACGTCCGGGTTCACGCGTCGCTCCTCAGCCGGGGGTCGGCCGTAGCGTCGCACACGTCTCGCGCGTGCGTCTTCAGATTCCACTGCGACGAGCCGATGCCGCCGTTTGTCAGGAGAGTCGGCTCAAGGACTGCGGGGCGCGCGTCGATCAACCGGGTATGCCGGTGGATCGGATACCCACAGCCTTGGACGAGGGCCACCTTCTGCAGACGTTCCTGGACACCACGCCCGACCACGTGTACTTCAAGGACACGGAAGGCCGGTTCACGCGGCTGAGCCGGTCGCTCGCGCGCTGGCTCGGGCTCGAGGACGCGCACGATGCGCTCGGCAGGACCGACTTCGACTTCTTCGCGGAGGAGCATGCGGGCCCGGCGCGGGCAATGGAGCTCGAGGTGATGCGGACCGGCGAGGAGGTCGTCGCGCTCGAGGAGCGCGAGGTCTTCCCGGACGGACGCTTCACGTGGGTGTCGACCACCAAGGTGCCGCTCTACGACCATGACGGGCGATTGGCAGGGATCTTCGGCATGTCGCGCGACATCACGGCGCGCAAGCTGGCCGAGGAGCGCGAGCGCGAGCAGGCCGCGAAGCTTGCCGCGCTGGCGGCCGAGCTCGAGCGGCTGTCGCTCAACGACGAGCTAACGGGCGTTCACAACCGCCGCGGGTTCGAGCAGCTGGGCGAGCGCGCGCTCGAGCGCGCCCGTCACGACGGGGTCGACGTCTGCGTGCTGTTCTCCGACCTCGACGGGCTCAAGGCGATCAATGACGGCTTCGGCCACGCGGCGGGCGACCGCGCGCTGATCCATGTCGCGGCGACGCTGCGCGCTGCCGTGCGCGCGACGGACATCGTCGGGCGCATCGGCGGCGACGAGTTCGCCGCGGTGATCGTCGGCATGTCGCCGGCCGAGGTCGAGCAGCTCTGCGATCGGATCAGGACCGCGTCGATGGCCGCGCGCGTGCCGGACCTGACGGTCTCGGTGAGCATCGGCGTCGGCGCGTTCTCCGAGGGCGAGGCAGAGAATCTGCACCAGCTGCTCACGCTGGCGGACCGCGAGATGTACGAGGGACGCCACCGCCGGCGCCGGGGGCACTCCTCGTGAGCCAGCGCATCCGCCACTCGTTCGGCAGCTTCTTCGCCCGCCTGCTGCTCGGGCTGCTCGCCGTGTCGGTCCCGGTCATGATCGTGCTGGCGGTGGTGCTGACGCGCAGCGCCGCGGGGACGCTCGAGGAGAGCGTCGGCGAGAGCTTCCGGCTGACCGCGGACGAGTCCAGCGCTCAGATCACCAAGTGGCTACAGGAGCGCGACAGCGACGTCAAGATCCTCGCGACGCTGATGACCGAGCCCGCGCTCGGCGCCGACGCGAGCCAAGATCTCAAGCACTTCTCCGACGTCTACGGCGCGTACGCCGGGATCCAGGTCCTGGACGCTCGCGGAAGGATTCTCGCGGGAAGTCACTCGACAACGCGCGCGATACTGCCGCCCCGGAGCTCCGTGCGGGAGCGCGCTCTGCGTAGCGCGGAGATGCGGACGGCGCTCAGGGTGGACGACGCCGTCCGGGTGCTCGTGAGCCGCCAGTTCACCGCGGCCGGCGGGGCACGCCGCATCGTGGTCGCCGACCTGAAGCGGGCGGCGATCGCGACGTTTCTCGCCGAGGCCGATAACGGCGTCGCCTTCACGACGCTCGTCGTCGACGCCGAGAAGCGCGTGGTAGCTCGCGAGGGCAGCGAGCTCACGGCCGAACAGGTCGCCAGCGAAGGCGTCGGAGCCGTGTTCACCGAGCACTCCGCGCGGCGGGCACTCGCTGGCCAGTCGGGCTGGCTGCGCCTCGACGGGTGGGTTGCGGGCTATTCGCCGGTCAAGTCGCTCGGCTGGGCGGTGGTGACCAGGCAGCACGACTACATCGCGCTCGCCGACGTCACCAGCCAGCGCCGGCTGGCCATCGTGATCGTGATCGCAGGGATCGCGCTGACGGCGCTCTTCGCGCTGCTCTTCGCCCGTCGCGTGACGCGACCGATCACGGCCCTCGCCGCCACATCGCGGCACGTCACCGCCGGCGATCTGAAGGCGCGCGTGACGCCGGCGGGCCCGCGGGAGCTGCGCGACCTTGCCGAGTCCTTCAACGGCATGGTTCAGGGCTTGGACACGCTCGCGGGAAAGGTTCGCACGGCAAGCGCGGAGATCTCGAGCTCTGCGACGCAGCTGGCCGCGTCGTCGGAGGAGCTCAGCGCCACCGCGACCGAGCAGAGCGCGGCCGCGGTCGAGACCTCCGCCACCATGGAGGAGCTGTCGCGCACGTCCACCAGCATCGCTGAGGGAGCGACTGCCGTCGCGCACCAGAGCGCGGAGACGCGCGCGGTGATCGCCCAGGCCGACGAGGACATCACCGCGTCGAGCGTGCGGACGTTGGCGCTGTCGGATCAGGTCGCCCAGATCGGCGGGATCCTCGCGCTCATCAACGAGCTCGCCGACCAGACCAACCTGCTGGCGCTCAACGCCGCCATCGAGGCAGCCCGCGCAGGTGAGGCGGGCGCCGGCTTCGCCGTCGTCGCCGACGAGATCCGCAGCCTCGCCGAGCGCAGCAAGGGGTCGGCCAAGGAGATCGCGACGATCATCCAGGGCACCCAGGCGGAGACCAACGCGACCGTGATGGCGATGGAGAAGGGCAGCGCCCAGCTGCGGCGCGGCGTCGATCTGATGGACGACGTGACCGAGGCAATCAGCCAGGTTCAGCACACGACGCAGCAGCAGGAGGCCGCCGGCGTCGAGGTGGTCGCGACGATGGAGTCGCTGACCGAGGGCAGCCGGCAGACCTCCAGCACCATCGACGAGGTGGCCGCCGCGGTGGGCAACCTCGCCGCACTGGCCGCCGACCTCGCCACGACCGCCGCGCGCAGCGCCGGTCAGCAGTCCACGGTCGATCCCATGTCTGAGGCGCCGTTCACCTTCGGGCTGACGGAGCCGGAGGCGACGATCAACGGGCACGCGCCTCTGGTGACCGCCGGGGAGCGCTAGCCGGTGCAGGCGCTGCTGGTACCGGTTCGCTCTGACTGGTACGCGCTCGAGCTGGCATGGGTGCGCGAGGTCGTGATCGACCCGGCGCCCGCGCCGCTGCCGACCACCCCGGCTACGATCATCGGCCTCTTCAACCTCCGCGGCCAGGTCCTGCCCGTGCTGGACACCGCGGCGCTGCTGGGGCTCCCGCCGCTCGGCGATGCGCCCGCCGGGGTGGTGGTTGACACCCCGCAGGGCCCCGTCTGCCTGGCGATCAGCGGGCCGGGCGAGACGGTCGCGCTGCCGATCGCCGCCGGCCCGTCACAGCTGCAGGCGGCGGTCAGCTGGCACGAGGTCGGCGACCGCGTCGCGACCCTCGTGAGCCGCGAGCGGCTGCTCGAGGGGATCACGAGCTAGTGGACCTGCTCCAAGATGCGGAGTTCCGTGCGATCTTCGCCGACGAGGCAGCGGAGCAGCTGGCCACGATCGCGGACGGCGCGCTGAGGCTCGAGCAGGGCGACACCGATGCCGAGCTCCTGGCTGCGCTGTTTCGCAGCGCACATTCGCTCAAGGGTGCCGCGGCGGTCATGGGCTTCGACGACGTCGGCCGCGTCGCGCATGTGCTCGAGGATCTGCTGGACGAGTTGCGCGCCGGCAGCCGCAGCGCTACCCCGGCGTTGACAGACGCGCTCGTGGAAGGCGTCGACACGCTGCGCGGGATGTTGCCTACGCTGCTCGCGGGCGAGCCGATGGACGACATCGCCGCCGTGGCGGAGGCGCGCCTGCGAGCGCTGGCCGAGGGTGGGTCCGCGCCCCTCGACGAGCCCGCGCCATCGGCGGCGCCCGACGTCCCGGGGACTCCTCGGTCGGCGCCCGGCGACATCATCCGCATCCCCGTCGAGCGTCTGGACGAGATGGTCCAGACGATGGGGGAGGCGATCGCGGCCCAGCTGAGGCTGGGAAGCTGGATCGCGCGCCGCGACGGCCAGGAGCCCGACGGCATCCCCGAGTTCCGCGAGCTCTCCCGGCTGCTCTCTCAGCTGCGCCGGCAGGGCACGCGCAGCCGAATGCTGAGCGTGGCGACGATCGCCGGGCCACTCGAGCAGGCGGTTCGTGCCACTGCGCGCAGCTCCGGCAAGCAGGTGCGCTGGGAGATCAGCGGCGAGCACACCGAGCTCGACCGCAGCGTGCTCGAGCAGCTGCGCGATGCGCTGGTCCATCTCGTCCGCAACGCCGTCGACCACGGGATCGAGTCGCCGCGCGATCGAGCGGCCGCCGGCAAGCCCGAACTGGGCGTCGTGCGGATGAGCGCGGAGCAGCGCGGCGCCGACGTGGTGATCGTGCTCGCGGACGACGGCCACGGAATCGACCTCGAGGCGATTCGCGAGCGCGCGGGCGCGGACACCGCCGATGACCTGATGTCGTTCATCTTCCGGCCCGGCTTCTCGACGGCCGCGAGCGTCACCGACGTCTCGGGGCGAGGCGTCGGCCTCGATGTCGTGCGCACGGCGGTGGAGCGCGTCCGCG
>DASQMT010000134.1:0-1963 GCA_035645355.1 Solirubrobacteraceae bacterium
CGGCGACGGGGGCCGCCTGCTGCTGCGCGAGATCCTGCGCAATCCCGAGCTGGGCTACCGGCCGGTCGGGTTCGTCGACGACGACCCGCGCAAGCAGCACGCGCGGATCGATCGCGGGGTCTCGGTGCTCGGCACGACGGTCGAGCTGCCGCGCGTGCTCGAGGACGTCGAGCCCGACGAGGTCCTGATCGCGGTGCCCTCGGCGCCGGGCACGATGCGCGCGCGCGTCGTGGCCGCGTGCCGCGAGCGCGGCGTGCCCGTGCGCACGATGCCCACGGTCTTCGAGCTCCTGCAGACGAGCGGCCGGCTGCTGCGCCAGGTGCGCGACGTCCGCGTCGAGGACGTGCTCGGGCGCGAGCCGGTGCACATGGACCTCGACCGCGTCGGCGGCTACCTGACGGGCCGCGTGGTGCTTGTCACCGGCGCCGGCGGCTCGATCGGGTCTGAGCTTTGCCGCCAGATCGCGCGCGTCGGGCCGAGCAGACTGGTGCTGCTCGACCATGCCGAGGACAACCTGTTCGCGATCCGGCGCGAGCTGGTCGAGGACCGGCACGTGCTCAACACCGTTGCCGTGCTCGCCGACTGCAAGGAGGGCGAGCGGATGCGCGAGGTGTTCGCCGAGCACCGCCCGGCGATCGTCTTCCACGCGGCCGCCTACAAGCACGTGCACCTCGTCGAGGAGAACCCCGTCGAGGCGGTGCGCAACAACGCGGTCGCGACGCGGCTGCTGTGTCAGGTGGCGGGAGAGGCGGGCTGCACGGCGTTCGTACTCGTCTCGACCGACAAGGCGGTCTCGCCGGCGACCGTGATGGGCGCCTCCAAGGCGCTCGCCGAGTGGGCCGTCGAGGCCGCCGACCAGCGCTATCCGGACACTTCCTTCTGCGTCGTCCGCTTCGGCAACGTGCTCGGCTCCTCGGGCTCGGTCGTGCCGATCTTCCGGCGCCAGATCGCGGCGGGCGGGCCGGTCACCGTCACCCACCGCGACATGACGCGCTATTTCATGACGATTCCGGAGGCCGTCCAGCTCGTGATCCGCGCCGGGTCGCTGGTCAACGGGGGCGAGGTGTTCGTGCTCGAGATGGGCGAGCCGGTCAAGATCATGGAGCTCGCGCGCGACATGATCCGGCTCTCCGGCCTCGAGCCCGAGCGTGACATCGCGATCGAGGTGATCGGTCCGCGGCCAGGGGAGAAGCTGCACGAGGAGCTGTTCAACCCGTACGAGCGCCCGCAGCAGACGCCGGCGCAGAAGATCCTGCGCGCCACGCATCCACGCCTGGATCCGGCCTGGGAGCAGGAGACGTTCGACCAGGTCGGGTGGCTCGTGCTCGACGGCGACGCCGCCGCGCTGGCGGAGAAGGTGGCCGAGCTGGCAGCGGTGCGCCAGGTGCCGCCGGAGCTCGACCCGAGCGCGGCGACGCCGGTCGAGCAACCTGCCGGCCGGGACGGCGCCTAGAATCAGCGGCGCCTCCATATGGTCCTGCTCGCGCTCTCTTTCCAGGGCCAGGTCGAGAAGTACGGCGTCTACGTCGGCATCGCCGCCTTCTTCGGTCTGGCCGTGCTCTCGCTGCTGTACTTCGCGCAGGCGCGTGAGCTCAAGCGCCTGCGCGAGTGGGCCGGGCGCGCGCCCGAGCGCGCCGCGGAGATGGCCGAGCGCGCCGCGGCCTACGAGCAGCAGGTCGCGTCGGGCCAGGTGCCGCGGGCCGCGCCCGGGGTCGCCGGCGGTCCGGTGCGGCAGGCGGGGACCCCGCTTCCCCCGCGCGTGGGTCCCGCCGTGCCCATCGGCACCGGCGGGGCGGCCGCCGCCGCGGGCGCCGGCCAGGAGACCCAGCTCATCGCGGGCAACGGCGCGCCGAAGGTGCTGGGACCGGTGCGCGAGGACGGGACGGGCCCGCTGCCGGCGATCGAGCTGCCCGCCCCGGCCGGGGCACCGGCGCCCGCCGCGACACCGGCGCCGGGGGCGACC
>DASQMT010000135.1:0-4903 GCA_035645355.1 Solirubrobacteraceae bacterium
CAGCAGCATCCCCATCGCGATCAGCACGAGGCCCGAGACGCCGGTGATGATCAGGTAGCGATCGCGCAGCCAGCGGAACGCGCCCCAGGCGCGGGTGAAGGCCAGCGCGGTGAGCAGAAACGGGACGCTGAGCCCGAGCGAGTAGAAGAAGAGCAGCAGGGCACCGTCGTCGAGCCCGTCCTGAGTCGCGGCCGCCGTCAGGATCGCCCCCAGCGTCGGCCCTATGCACGGCGTCCACGCGAACGCGAACGCGGCGCCGGCGATCAGAGGCCCGCCGGAGCCGGCACGCGCGATCAGCGCGTCCGGGCGCCATTCGCGGTTCAGCCGCGGCACGAACGGCGTCAACAGGAACAGCAGCCCGAGCGCGATGATGACCGCGCCCGCGACCTTGTCGAGCGTGCCGCGCGAGTCCTGCAGCGCCGAGCCCAGGCCAGTGGCGGTCATCCCGAGGGCGACGAAGACGGCCGTGAAGGAGAGGCAGAACACGATCGCGGGCGCCAGAACGCGCAGCAGCCCGCGCTCGCCCCGCTGCAGCTCCGCGACGCTCACGCCTGAGACCGCCGACAGGTAGCCGGGCACGAGCGGCAGCACGCAGGGCGATATGAACGACACGAAGCCGACCGCGAAGGCGGCGATGATCGTGGTGTCGACGCCCGCGCTCACCGGTCGAACGCCGCCAGCTCGGCGTCGAGACGGCGCTCGTCGTCGACGTCGAGCGCGGGATCGCCGGCGTCCGCTGCGGCGGGCCGTGCTCGTCGCCAGCGCCCGGCGGTGAACGCGACCAGGCCGAGCGCGGCAGCCGCCGCGAGCAGCGGGACGAGCCAGGCCGTCAGCTCGAAGCCGTCGTCGGACGGCTCGGCGAGCACGCGCGGGCCGTACTCCTCCACCAGCGCCGCCTTGACCTGCTGCTTGGACTTGCCCTGTGCGATCAGCTCGGCGATGAACTCGCGCTCCTGATCGGCGACTGCGGAGTTCGAGACGTTCAGCGCGGTGCCGCACTCGAGGCACATGACCTCGTCCTCGCTGTCGGTGAGCGAGGCGCGGGGCGCCGCCCCGAGGGCCGCCGGCGCGAGCAGAGCGAGCACGAGCAGAGCCAGGGGCAGGAGCCGCCGGAGCATCATGCAGGCTCGTCGAGCAACGGCGGCAGCGTCTCGTCGAGCCAGCGCTGGGTCACCGGCAGGCGCCGCACCGCGGCGACCCTGCCCTTGCGGTCGATCACGTAGCTCTCCGGGTAGCCCGTCTGGCCCCACTCGCGCACGTAGCCGCCGTCGCGATCGCGCAGGTTCGGGAACGAGAGCCCGAACTCCTCGATCGCCTCGAGCGCCGCGCCGGAGTTCTCCTTGACGTCGATCCCCAGCACGGTCCCGCCGCGCTGCGCCAGCATCTCGTGCGCCTTCTCGATCAGCGGCAGCTCGTCGCGGCAGGGCTCGCACCAGGACGCCCAGACGTTGACGAGCACCACCTTGCCCTTGTAGTCGGCGAGCGACCCGGTGCCCTGTCCGCCCAGCACCGGCAGGCTGCCCTGCGTCGGCGGCGCGACTCGCTCACCCGAGGCCGTCGCGGCATCGAGCGTCGTGTCGGCGCCGGTCGAGGTCAGCCCGTAGGCGAGCAGGCCGATCAGCAGAGCGGCGGCGATCGTGACGGGCAGGTAAGCGCGGGAGCGCATCCCTGCAAGGTTATCCGCGCCGATCGGTATCCTCGTGCGGCTCGGCGGGCGTTGTCCAATGGCCAAGACGTTGGCTTCCCAAGCCAAAGATGGGGGTTCGATTCCCCTCGCCCGCTTGGTCCACGGGCACCGCTGGCCGCGGGCGGCTACCAGGCCTGCTCGGTGCCGCAGTGCGGGCAGTCGACCGAGGTGGTCACAGCCGCCTTGAACGCATAGCCGCACATGCAGGAGTAGAACGCCCGGTCCTCGGGTCCGCCGCCGCGGCGGGCGGCGCGTCGGGACGGAGGCGGTTCGCCGGCATCCGGCGGGCTTGGCGCTTCCCTGGCGACCGGCGGGTGCGCCGGACGCACTTTGGAGGCGGGCCGCGGTGAGCGGCGCTTATGGAGCTTGGTCGGGATCTGCATCAGCCGCGCACTGGAGATAACCCTCCAGTGCTCAGATGGTTTCGCCTTGACACGGTCGAAACCTTTAGGACTTGTTAGCGTCTCACCTGGCGCGGACGGAGGGGGGTCCGGCGCAACCGATCGCCATACTTAGATCCGATGGATCCGTCCCGCAAGCGCAAGACCCGGCTCGTCGTGGCGCTTACGTGTGCGCTGCTGCTCGCAGTCGCGCTCGCCTACACGAGCTTCTCGGCTTCGAGCGAGGCGCGCGAGCCCAGCCAGCTCGCCGCCGCGGAGCCGGGCAAGACGTACCAGTTGACCGGCAAGGTGGCGAAGGGCAGCTGGGAGCACGTCGGCACGACGCACACCTTCCGCGTCGAGGATCGCAAGGGCGGCGCGAGCGTGCCCGTCGTCTACGTGGGCACCGTGCCCGATCCGTTCCGCGAAGGGCGCGAGATCGTGATCGACGTGCGCAGGCAGGGCGCGACGTTCGCGGGTCAGCCCGATTCGCTCGTGACGAAGTGCCCATCCAAGTTCTCGGCCGAGCCCAAGACCTAGCCTGATCCGTGGCGCTCGCCGGTGCCATATGCGTGGCCGCCGCGCTGGCGTTCTGCCTCTACGGCATCGGCGCGTCGCTCTACGGCGCGCGCTCCGGGCGACGCGAGTACGTCGCCTCGGGACGCCGCGCCGTCTACGCGCTGGCGGGAACGCTGGCGGTCGCGATGGCGATCCTGCAGGCGGCCTTTGTCCGCTCGGACTTCTCCTTCGAGCTGGTCGCGACCCACTCCTCGACGACCACGCCGCTGTTCTACAGGCTGACCGCCGTCTGGTCCTCGCAGGAGGGCTCGCTGTTGCTGTGGGTCCTCCTGCTCGCATTCTGGAGCAGCGCGATCCTCTTCCTCACGCGCCGCCGGCTGCGCGAGGTGGCGCCCTATGCGACCGCCGTGCTGCTCGGCTTCGGTGCCTTCTTCTGCGCACTGCTGGTCTTCCTCGAGTCACCGTTCACGACGCTCGCGGCGGCGCCCGCCGAGGGCGCCGGACTCAACCCGCTGCTGCGCCACCCGAGCATGATGATCCACCCGCCGATGCTCTACTCGGGTTACACGTTATTCGCGATCCCGTTCGCGTTCGCGGTGGGAGCGCTCGTGACGCGGCGGCTGGGCGCGGAGTGGATCCGGGCTACGCGGCCGTTCACGCTCGCCGCCTGGCTGCTGCTCGGCATGGGGATCATGCTCGGCGCGCGCTGGTCCTACATGGAGCTGGGCTGGGGCGGCTACTGGGCCTGGGACCCGGTCGAGAACGCATCGCTGATGCCGTGGCTGACCGGCACCGCGTTCCTGCACTCCGTGATGATCCAGGAGAAGCGCGGGATGCTGAAGGTCTGGAACGTGTCGCTCGTGCTGACCACGGGCGTGCTCGCGATCCTCGGCACGTTCCTCGTCCGATCGGGGATCCTCGAGTCGATCCACGCCTTCGGCGCCTCGACGCTCGGGATCCCGTTCCTCGTGCTGATCGTGGTCATGATCGCGGGCTCGATCGCGCTCGTGGCGAGCCGCTCGGAGTCGCTGCGCTCCGAGCACCGGCTCGATTCGCTGCTCTCGCGCGAGGCGGCCTTCCTGCTCAACAACCTGGTGCTGGTCGCACTCTGCTTCGTCGTCTTCTGGGGCACCTTCTTCCCGCTGATCTCCGAGGCGCTCACGGGTGACGAGGCGTCGGTCGGGCCGCCGTGGTTCAACCGCTACATCACGCCGCTCGCCCTGGTCCTCGTGCTGCTGTCGGGGATCGGCCCGCTGATCGCCTGGCGCCGGGCCACGGCAGCCAACCTGCGGCGCAACTTCACGCTGCCCGTGGGCGCGGCGCTGCTGGCGCTGGTCGCGCTCCTGGCCGCCGGCGTCACGGGGTCGGCCGGCGCGCTGCTGATGTTCGCGTTCGCCGCGTTCGTCTTCGCCGCGGTCGGGCAGGAGCTGTGGCGCGGCGTGCGCGCGCGGCGGGCGATGTCGCGCGACTCGGTGCCCGCGGCGCTGGTCGCGCTCGTGCGGCGCAACCGGCGTCGCTACGGCGGCTACACGGTGCACGTCGGCATCGCGGTGCTGTTCGTCGGCGTCGCCGCGTCGTCGGCGTTCCAGTCGCAGCGGCTGGTCGAGCTGCGCCCGGGCCAGACCGAGCGCATGGGAGGCTACGCGATCACCTACGAGCGCCCGACGTCGCGGCTCGTGGCGGCGAGCAACGGGCGGCTCGAGCGGATCGACCTCGGCGCGCGCCTGCGCGTCCGGCGCGGCGACGACCCGCCGCAGACGCTCGAGACCTACAAGTCCTACTTCCCCAGCACGAGCCCCGGACTCGGCCCGGTGTCGCGCTTCTTCGAGGGCGAGGCGACGACCGAGGTCGCCCTGCGCGCCGGCGTGCGGCGCGACCTCTGGACGGCCGTCGCGCCCGACATCGGCCGGCTGCTGCCGCGGATCGAGGAGGGCGACAAGGTCTTCTCCGACGCGACCGGGCTCTCCGAGGAGGATCGTGGCGCGCTGCTCGCGCAGGCGCTGCGAGGACTCAGCCGCTCTTACACGGACTCCCCGCCGCCGGCCACGTTCCGGCTGATCGCGTCGCCGCTCGTGACCTGGATCTGGCTCGGCGGTCTGATCGTGCTCGCCGGCGCGGGGATCGCCCTCTGGCCCGCCGGCGCAGGCGCGCGGCGACCGGCGACGGCGGCCGGGCTGGCCCGCGTCGCGCGCGAGCTCGAGCGCGCGTAGCCGCCTCGTGGAGCTGCTGCTGGTGGTCGTCGTCGTGGCGATCGCCGTGCTCCTGATCAGCGCTCCCCTGCGGTCGGGTCGGCACACGGGCCGGGAGCCGGCGCAGG
>DASQMT010000136.1:0-11452 GCA_035645355.1 Solirubrobacteraceae bacterium
CGCCCCGGTCGCGCATCACGACTTTCCCGTTCATGTCGCGGATCACTATCGGCGTTCCGGCCTCTAGGACCTTGAACTCGAAAATGTTCCCGCCCACATCCTTGAAGACGGCCTTCCCCTCTACCGTGAAGAACGCACCGGTGGCGAGATTGGTGAAGGTGTTGCTGTAGCTGTAGCGGTCCATGCCAAAGAACGCCTGATCGACGCGGCCCTTGCCCGTCCGGATGCGGAACTTGACGTTGGCCGTGCTGTCGCGGCGCACCGCGATCCCGCAAAGGTCTTCTTCGACGCTCTCTTCGAACGAGAACGATCCGCGCTCAAAGATCGTTGCTTGAGCAGGCACGGCGCCCGCCATCACCACCAGCGTTGCGAGCGTCCCTGCGACTGCGAAGCAACGTCTAAGCTCATGTCCTGAACCCTCCTGTCGTACGGCCGGGAAAGGTCGGGGCCTAGGGCCCCGAGACGACAACTGCCGTGACTCCCCACGATCCCGGGCGAGAATGCAACTAGCAGGCCGGCTGGACCGGGGTCCCTCCGCGCGGGGGATGACATGGTGTGCGCTGAGCCGTGGGAAACCGTGGGAGAATGAGACCGTTTCCAGCGTTGGAGAAGCTCGAGGTAAACGGCTCTACCGCGCCGGCCGGCATCTTGCGGTTCGGGTCTTCGAACGAGCCACTCAACACGTGGTTTCGCGAGCAGATGCAGGAGATCCATGGAGTCGACATCTCCCAAGTTGAGCTGCGCGCGACGAAGGTCCACGACATACAACTCTGAGATCGATCGCGCTGCTCGCCCCCTGACAGCCCGGCGCGACGAAGAAGAGCTCGCGTCCCGGCTCCGGCATCGTCCTTCGTGCAGCCGGGGGCTGACTGATGCGGCAGGAACTAGCGCGCCGGCGCGTCGATGAGGGCAGTCACGCCCTCTTCGCCTGAGGGCTCCTCCTCCTCCGCGAGCACCACTCGGTTGCGACCCGCCTGCTTGGCCGCGTAGAGGGCGCGGTCCGCGGTCCGGGCCACGGTCGCGGCATCGGTTCCATGCTCCGGGACCGTGGCGACGCCGATGCTGATGGTGATGTCGCGCAGCACCGACGGCAGGCGGATGGCCTCGATGTTGGCCCGGATCTTCTCGGCGACCAGGCCGGCGGATTCGAGGTCGGTATCGGGCAGCAAGGTCAGGAACTCCTCGCCGCCGAAGCGTCCGCAGAAGTCCGATTCGCGAATCGTGGAGCGCATCGTCACGCCGACTGCCGCCAGCACGTTGTCGCCTGCGGCGTGCCCGAAGACGTCGTTGATCTGCTTGAAGTGGTCCAGGTCCAGCATCAGCACGGAGAGTGATTGCGCGGTGCGCTCGGCGAGTGCAGTCATCCGCTGCAGAGTCTCGTGGCTCGCGCGCTGGTTCGGCAGTCCGGTGAGTGCGTCCGTGCCTGCCCGCAACTCGGCGAGCGCGAGGTTGCGCAGGTTGGCAAGCAGCGGCGCCGCTTGCACGACGGAGGAGCGCATAGTCTCGGTCTCGCTCTCAGTGAGGCCGTGGTCGCGGCGTGCGAGCACCGCGCCGATCACCTCGCCGCCGACGAGCAGCGGCAGGCAGGCGCTGGCCTCGGACTTGCCACAGATCCGGCACTGCAGCAGCGCGTCCCCGCCCGTGGAGCGGTGCCCCTGGCCGCTTCGGACGGCAAGACAATCCCGCGGTTGCGCATCGCCCAGATTGCCCGAGATCGCATCGCCGACGGCGAGCGGCGTCGTGGACTCGAGGCGATTCGCGCTGTTGTTGCGGCTCAGCACAGTCACGACGCTCTGGGGTATCGAGCGCTCGAGATGATGCTTGAGCAGGATGTGGGCCTCGCCCTCGTCGCCGGTCAGCTGCATGGCGTCCGTGAACTCCGAGCGTTGACGTCCCTCGATCTGCTCGGCGTCGCGATGCTCGGTCATCCGGTTTAAGAGGTTCCCGAGCTCGGTCAACTCGTCGTTTCCGCGCACCTCGACGCGCTCGCCGTAGCTGCCCGAGGCGACTGCCGTCGCGAACGTCGAGTAGTCGCGCGTGCGACGGACGATGCTGCGTGTGAGCAAGATCGCGATCCCGATGCCGATGCACCCGGCGAGCAACGCCGCGATGATCAGGGTCTTGCGGATGGCATCGGCGTCGTCGTCGACGGCGCGGATCGCCGAAGCCGCCTGCGCCGCCTCGGAGTCCGCGAGCCGCTCGGCATTGCCGATGCTCTGGTCGAGCAGGGACCGGATCTTCACGGCGGCCGCCTGCTCGCCGTCGGCATCCGCGCTCAGGAGTGCCGGTCCGTAGCGCTCGAGATAGAGCTGCCAGCTGGTTCGAAGCCGCCGGAGCGGCGTCTGCGTCCTGCCGCGCGCCGATGCTGTCGCCAGTGCGGCCTCGGTCGCGGCGAGCGTCGCGTTGACCTCGGGAATTAGCGTCCCTGACAACCTCGTCCGCAGTTCCTCGCGACGTGGCTCGTTCTCTATCAGCGCGTACTCCAGTGACACGGTCTCCGTGCGCTGGAGCCCGCGTCGGAGCTCCACCGTGAGCGCCGCCCGACGGAACGAGCCCTCGTAGAAGGCCTGGATGTCACGGTCGATCCGGTCGACCGCGGCCGTCGCCATCACCGCAACGCCCGCCAGCGCGAGTCCGAGCACGCATACGAGCAGACCCAGGCGGCGACCGATCGTCAGCCTCCCGATGCCCTTCGCCGGGTCGCTTCGTGCGCCAACGGCGCTCGCCGGCGCTCTCATCTAGTCAGTTTCGGCATTTCGAAGCCGCAAGATGAGCCCGGCGAAACCGAACCCCCTGGCGCGGAGAGGCGCGGCCCGGGCGTCGCGCGCCCGATGCCGGGGTATGACAGCGGTAACCGACAAAGGAGTCGAGATGGGCGACGGGACCGCAGACGACCTCAAGGGACGCGCGAAGGAAGCCGCGGGCGACCTGACCGACGACAAGGGCCTCAAGAACGAGGGCAAGGTCGACCGGGCCACCGGAAGCGTCAAGGACGCCGCCGGGGACGCCGGCGACAAGCTCAAGGACGCGGTCAACCGCGACTGATCGGAGCGCGGCTGAGTTGGGCGGCGGCCGCTATCCTCTGCGGCCGCCAATGCCCAAGATGAAGTCCCACTCCGGCGCCAAGAAGCGCTTCAAGAAGACCGGGAGCGGCAAGCTCAAGGCGCGCCACGCCATGTCGAGCCACATCCTCGAGAAGAAGTCGCCCAAGTACAAGCGCGGGCTCGGCGTCGATGTTGCGGTCGCCAAGGCCGATCAGAAGACGGTCGCGAAGCTGCTGGGAGGCAACGGGCGATGACGCGCGTCAAGCGCTCGGTTCACGCGCGCAAGAAGCGCCGCGCGACGCTCGAGCGGGCCAAGGGCTACCGCGGGGAGGCGCACTCCTCCTACCGCCGCGCCAAGGAAGCCGTGATGAAGGCGGACTCCTACGCGTACCGCGACCGCCGTAACCGCAAGCGCGACTTCCGCCGTCTCTGGATCACCCGTATCAACGCCGCCGCGCGCCTGAACGGCATGAGCTACGGCACGTTCATGCACGGCCTCAAGCTCGCCGGGATCGAGATCGACCGCAAGGTGCTCGCCGACATCGCCGTGCGCGACGCCGGCACGTTCCGGCGATTTGCCGAGGTCGCCCGCGAGGCGTTGCCGAAAGCCTGACGGCTGACGACGACAGAGCCACACGGGCGCCCCTCCTCACCGGACGGGCGCCTTTTTTTCGTCCCCATGCCAATCACCAGCCCAAACAACGAGCAGCTCAAGCGGGTTCACAAGCTCGCCGGGCGCAAGTGGCGCGACAAGACGCGCAGCTTCGTCGCTGAGGGCGAGGACCTGATCGCGGCGGCCGCGGCCGCGGGCTGGCGTGCGGAGCTCGTGCTGTGCGAGGCCGGCTCGGGGCTCGAGGGGGACGAGGTCGCGCCGCACCTGCTGCGTCAGTTCTCTCAGCTCGGCTCCGGTACGCGCGCGCTGGCGGTTTACCCCCAACGCTGGGCGCAGGCGCCGGCAGGGCCGGTGTGCGTCGCCCTCTGGGGCGTCAACGACCCGGGCAACGTCGGCGCCGTGCTGCGCTCGGCGCTCGCGTTCGGAGCCGCCAGCGTGGCGCTCGGCCCCGGCACCGCGGACCCCTACGGCCACAAGGCGGTGCGCGCCTCGATGGGCGCGATCTTCGACGTGCCGGTCGTGCGCGTCGCCCGCGTGGAGGAGCTACCGCGGCCGGCGGTGGCGCTGGTGGCTCGCAGCGGCCGCCCGCTCGCGGAGCTGGAGGGGGAGCCCGGGACACTCTTGGTCGGCGCCGAGCGCGAGGGGCTGCCGGCCGCGGTCGCGGCCACGTGCGACGCGACGGCGCACATCCCGATCCGCTCGGAGTCGCTCAACGCCGCAATGGCCGCGACGATCGGGCTCTACGAGGTCGCAGGTAGGGTGGCGCGCGCGTGAAGGAGAGGATCGAGCAGCTGCGGGCTCAGGGCGCCGCCGCAATCGCGGCGGCTCCCGACACGGCCGCGCTCGAGCGGGCCCGGGTCGCATACCTCGGCCGCAAGGCCGAGCTGCCCAACCTGCTGCGCGGGGTCGCCCAGCTGGCGCCGGAGGAGCGCGGAGCGGTCGGCCGGTCCGCCAACGAGGCGCGCCGCGGGCTCGAGGTCGCGATCGAGGCGCGCCGCGCCGAGCTCGAGCGCGCGGAGCTCGACACCCGCCTGGCCGCCGACGCGGTCGACGTCACGCTGCCCGGCACTCCGTCCGTGCCGGTAGGGCGGCTGCACGTGATCACCGCCATGCGGCGCGAGCTCGAGGACGTCTTCATGGGGCTCGGCTTCCGGGTCGCCGAGGGGCCCGAGATCGAGACGGTCTATTACAACTTCGACGCGCTCAACCACTCGCCCCAGCACCCGGCGCGGCTCAGGAGCGACACCTTCTACACGACCGGCGGCGCGGTACTGCGGACGCACACGTCGCCGATGCAGGTGCGGGCGATGGAGCAACACCCGCCGCCGCTCTACATCATCGTCCCCGGCCGCACGTACAGGCGCGACAACGACGCCACGCACACGCCCCAGTTCCACCAGGTCGAGGGGCTCGCCGTCGACGAGGACATCACGCTCGGCGACCTGCAGGGCACGCTGCTCGCGTTCGCGCGCACGGTCTTCGGCGAGGACCGCGAGCTGCGACTGCGCCCGCACTTCTTCCCGTTCACCGAGCCGAGTGTCGAGGTCGACGTCTCCTGCTTCAACTGCAAGGCGGGCCTGCTGCGCGACGGCTCACGCTGCCATCTCTGCAAGGGCACGGCCTGGATCGAGATCCTCGGCTCGGGGATGGTCGACCCGAACGTGTTCGGCTACGTGCGCGAGCACGGCTATGACCCGGAGCGGATCCAGGGTTTCGCCTTCGGTATGGGGATCGAGCGGATCGCGTTCCTCAAGCACGGGGTCAGCGACCTGCGGCTCATGTACGAGAACGACATGCGCTTCCTGGAGCAGTTCGGCTGATGCGGCTGCCGCTCCTCTGGCTGCACGACTTCTGCGATCCCGGACTGCCGGCGGCGGAGCTCGCCACGCGCCTGGCAACGACCGGTACCGAGGTGGACCGTGTGCACGCCCACGGAGTCGGCGCGCTCGAGCACTTCGTCGTCGGCAAGGTGCTGAGCGCCGAGCGCCACCCCGACGCCGACCGGCTGACCGTCTGCAGCGTCAGCACGGGCGCCGGGGAGCCGTCGCAGATCGTCTGCGGCGCGCCGAACGTCGCGGCGGGCCAGACCGTCGCAGTGGCGCGACCCGGCGCGGTGCTCCCCGACGGGACCCGGTTGAAGCGCGCCAGGCTGCGCGGCCAGGAGTCGGCGGGCATGATCCTCGCCGAGGACGAGCTCGCGATCGGCACCGACCATGACGGCATCATCGTGCTCGAGGACGGGCTCGCCGCGGGCACGCCGCTGGCCGCGGTGCTCCCGATAGCGACCGACGTTCTCGAGCTCGAGATCACGCCCAACCGGCCCGACTGCCTCGGTGTTTACGGCGTCGCGCGCGAGGTCCACGCGGCGACCGGGGCGCCGCTCGCACCCGCGCCTTGGAGCGTCGACGAGCATCCCACGGGCGACGCGATTCCGGGCTTCTCCGTCGAGGTGCGCGCTCCCGAGCTGTGCCCCCGCTTCACCGCGCGGTTGTTCGAGGACGTGCGGCTCGGCCCGTCGCCGCCCTGGCTGAAGGCGCAGCTGATGGCGGCCGGCCAGCGGCCGATCAACAACGTCGTCGACATCACGAACTACGTGATGCTGCTCACAGGGCAGCCGATGCACGCGTTCGACGCCGACCTGGTCGCCGGTGGCACGCTGATCGTGCGGCGCGCCGGCGAAGGCGAGACCATGATGACGCTCGACGGCGTCAGCCGGACGCTCGATCCCGACGTCTGCGTGATCGACGACGCCGACGGCCCGACGTCGATCGCCGGGGTCATGGGCGGCGCGCGCTCCGAGGTGCGCGAGAGCACGACGCGCGTGCTGATGGAGGCGGCGACGTGGGACGGGCCGAACATCCAGCGCACCTCGGGGCGGCTCGCGCTGCGCACCGAGGCTTCCGGGCGCTTCGAGAAGGGGCTCCAGCCCGAGCAGGGCCTCGAGGGCCAGGCCGTCGCGACCAGGCTGATGCTCGAGCTCTGCGGCGCGCGCGCCGTCGGCGGCACGATCGATGTCGGCGGACCGGGCCCGGCGCCCGCGGTGCTGTGGCTGCGCGACGCGCGCACGGCGCGCCTGCTCGGCGCGCCCGTGCCGCGCGCGGACGCGGCACGCCTGCTCGGGCGGCTGGGGTTCGGCGTGGAGGAGGCCGGCGACGGGCTCGACGCGACAGTGCCCGCGTGGCGCCGCGACGACGTCCGGCGCGAGACTGACCTGATCGAGGAGGTCGCCCGGCTCTGGGGGCTCGACCGCTTTCCGGCGACACTGCCGTCGCGCCGCGGCGCCGTCGGGCGGCTGGCGCCCGAGCAGCGGATGCGCCGCCGGGCCGAGGACGCGCTGGTCGGCGCCGGCCTGTCCGAGGCGGTGGGTTGGAGCTTCTCCTCGCCCGACGTCGCGCGCCGGCTCGGCCTGCCAGCCGATGCCGTCACGCTCGAGAACCCGATGTCCGAGGACCAGTCGGTGATGCGCACGACGCTGCTCGGCTCGCTGCTGGACTCGCTGCGCCGCAACACATCGCGCGGGCTCCACGACGTGCGCCTCTTCGAGCTCGGGGCGGTGTACCTCCCGGGCGCGGCGGGCGCCGAGCCGACGGGCAATCCGTGGTACCCGCTCCCCGACCCGGAGCTGCCGACGGAGCGCACGCATCTGGGCGCGCTGCTGACCGGCCGCATGCGGCCGCCGGGCTGGGGCGACCAGGAGCCGCCGCTGGCTGACCTGTTCGCGGCCAAGGGGGTGCTCGAGGCGCTGATGCGCGCGCTGCGCGTGCCCTGGCGTGTGGACCCCGAGAGCGCTGCGCCGTTCCTGCACCCGCGCCGCGCCGCGACCGTGCTCGCCGGCGGGTCGCCTGCCGGCTGGCTCGGCGAGCTGCACCCGTCCGTTGCGGCGGCATGGGACCTGGAGGGCGTGGCCGGGTTCGAGCTCGAGTTCGGCGTTCTGGTCGCGGCCGCCACCGGCGTGCCGCGCTACGTGGACCTGACCTCGTACCCGGCGATCCGCCAAGACCTCGCGGTCGTCGTGCCCGACGACGTCCCGTCCGCGCGCGTGCTCGAGGCGGTCCGCTCCGCGGGCGGAGCGCTGCTCGTCGGCGCCGAGGTGTTCGACGTCTACCGCGGCGAGCAGGTCGGAGCCGGCCGCACGTCGCTCGCCCTGCGGCTGGAGTTCCGCGCGCCCGACCGCACGCTCACCGACGACGAGGTCGAGCAGCGGCGCGAGCGGATCGTCGCCGCGCTGCGCGAGCAGCTGGGAGGCGAGCTGCGTGGCTAGCGTCGCCGTGCTCGGGGCGAGCGGGTACGCCGGCGCGATCGCGGCGATGCTCGTCCACCGCCACCCGTTCTTCGAGCTCGCGCACGTGACCGCGCGCTCAGAGGCCGGCGCCCGGCTCGACGACCTGCACCCTCGCACGCGCGTGCCGCTCGAGCTCGAGCCATGGGATCCGGAGCGCCAGTCCGGCGTCGATGCGGCGCTGGTCTGCTGGCCGCACGGCGTCGCCGCCCCGGCCGTTGCGGAATTGCGAGAGCGTGGCGTGCGGGTGGTGGACCTGTCCGCCGACTTCCGCCTGCGCGACCGCGGGATCTACGCGGACTGGTACGGCGAGCACGGGGCGCCGAGCCTGTTCGGCACGGGCGTCTACGGCCTGCCGGAGCTGCATCGCGAGCAGATCGCCGGCGCCGACCTCGTCGCCAACCCGGGCTGCTACCCGACCGCCGCGCTGCTGGCGCTCGCGCCGCTGGCGCAGGGCGGGCTGATCGGCGATGTCGTGATCGACGCGAAGTCCGGCGTCTCGGGCGCCGGGCGCGAGCCGACCGCGAGCACGCACTTCGTCTCCGCCGACGAGAACATGACGCCGTACAAGGTCGAGCGCCACCGCCACACGCCGGAGATCGAGCAGGAGCTCGCCGGCCTGGGCAGCTCGCTGACGATCACCTTCACGCCGCACCTGGTGCCGCTCGCGCAGGGCGAGCTCGTGTCGTGCTACGTGACGGCCGCGCGCGAGCACTCCCCCGATGAGGTGGCGGAGCTCTACGACGAGCGCTACGCGCGCGAGCCGTTCGTCGAGCTGCGAACCGGGCCCCCGGGCGTGCTCGACGTGCGCGACACGAACTTCTGCCGCCTTTCGGTGCACTGCGATCCGCGCACGGGCCGGATCCTCGTGTTCGCGGTGATCGACAACCTCTGGAAGGGAGCCGCGTCGCAGGCGCTGCAGAACCTCAACCTGATGTTCGGGCGCGACGAGCGCGAGGGGCTGCTCTGAGCGCGTTCGCCTCACGCTGGGTCAAGCCGCCCGCCGGCGTGGCCGAGCGTCCGGGCGGCGGCCTGGCCGGCGGCTTCCGCGCCGCGGGCGCGACCGCCGGTATCAAGCCGTCCGGGGACCCGGATCTGGCGCTGCTTGTGTGCTCGGAGCCTGCTGCGGTCAGCGCGGCGCGCTTCACGCGCTCGGGAGCGCCGGCCGCGCCGGTGCGGCTCTGTCGCTCGCGCTGCCGCCTGGACGCGCTCGCCGCGGTCCTGGTCAACTCCGGCAACGCGAACGCCGCGACCGGCAACCGCGGGTTCGAGGACGCCGCGCGGATGCAGGGGGCCGCCGCGATGGCGGCAGGGGTCAGCGAGGATCGCGTCGCGGTCGCCTCGACCGGCGTGATCGGCGTGCCGATGCCGATGGACGGCGTGATGAAGGGGATCCTCGCCGCACGCGACGCGCTCGCGCCCGACGGTGACCACGAGTTCTGGCGCGCGATCGCGACGACGGACAAGTTCGAGAAGCTGCTGACGCTCGACGTGGCGCTGCCCTCGGGCGGCGTGCGGATCAGTGCACAGGCGAAGGGGGCGGGGATGATCCAGCCCGGCTTCGCGACACTGCTCTGCTTCGTCCAGACCGACGCCGTGCTGGCCGCCGAGACCGCCGAGCTGCTGCTCGGCGTCTGCGTGAAGCGCTCCTTCGAGCGCATCTCCGTCGACGGCCAGCTCTCGACGAACGACGCGGCGCTGCTGATGGCCTCGGGGGCGAGCGGCGTGACCGTCCAGCCCGAGTCCGAGGACGAGCTGCGCCTGGGCGAGGCGCTCGACTACGCGCTCCGCCGCCTGGCGCTGCAGATCGTGCGCGACGGCGAGGGCGCGGCGCGGATCGGCCGCGTGCACGTCCGTGGCGGGCACGAGCAGACGGTCGAGCGCGTCGCGCGGGCGATCGCGAACTCGCCGCTGGTGAAGGCGGCGCTCAACGGGGGCGACCCCAACTGGGGCCGCATCGCCCAGGCCGTCGGCGCGGCCGTCCCGGGGCCGGAGCCGCTCCTGTTCGACATCTGCATCGAGGGCGTACAGGTGTGCTCGGGCGGCGCGGCGGTGCCGCACGACGTCGGGGCGCTCGCCGATGCGGTCGCGGGCGACGAGGTCGAGTACGTCGTCGGGCTGCCCGGCGAGGGCGCCGAGACGGAGGTGTTCTTCTCCGACCTGTCGCACGACTACGTCCGGATCAACGCGGAGTACACGACGTGAGGGATCTGGGCACGCTGCTCGAGGCGCTCCCGTACATCCGGGAGTTCCACGGCAAGACGGTCGTGATCAAGTACGGCGGCGCGGCGATGGAGGATCCGGCGCTGCGCGAGGAGTTCGCGCGCGACGTCGTGCTGCTCAAGTACGTCGGCATGAACCCGATCGTCGTGCACGGGGGCGGGCCCGAGATCACGCGCTACATGCAGATGCTCGACCTGCCGGTCGAGTTCGTCGGCGGGCTCCGCGTGTCTGACTCCGACACCGTCGAGATCGCGAAGATGGTGCTCGTCGGCAAGGTCAACAAGGACATCGTGCTGCGTCTCGGCCGCCACGGACAGCCCGCGGTCGGGCTCTGTGGCGACGACGGGTTGCTGTTCCGCGTCGCGACGACCGCCGGGCCGGAGGGCGAGGACATCGGATTCGTCGGTCGCATCGAGCGGATCGACACGGGCGTGATCCGGCATGTCGCCGAGGACTACATCCCGGTGATCGCCTCGGTCGGCGCCGACCGCGAGGGCCGCTCTCACAATGTCAACGCAGACGAGGCGGCCGGCGCGGTGGCGCGCGCGATGGGCGCCTACAAGGTGATCTTCCTCACGGATGTCGAGGGCTGGCTGCGCGACCCCGGCGATCCGGGCTCTGTGATCTCCGAGGCGGGCGCCGACGAGGTCGAGACGGCGCTGCCCACGCTGGCCGGCGGCATGCGGCCGAAGCTCGAGGCCTGCCTGAACGCGATCCACGGCGGCGTCGGCAGCGCGCACATCCTCGACGGCCGCGTCCCGCACTCGCTGCTGCTCGAGCTGTTCACGGACGCCGGCATCGGGACCAAGCTGCGCCCCGCGTCGTGAGCGGCGCGCTGATCGAGAACTACGCGCGCTTCCCGGTCGAGTTCGCGCGCGGGGAAGGCATGGCGCTCTGGGACGCCGACGGCGACGAGTACCTCGACTTCCTCGCCGGCATCTCCGTCTGCAATACGGGCCACTGCCACCCGCGCGTCGTCGCGGCGATCGAGGCGCAGGCGCGGACGCTCATGCACGTGTCCAACCTCTACTCCACGCGGCCGATGGTCGAGCTGGCCGAGCGCCTGGCGGCCTGCTCGCTCGGGGGCCGCGTGCTGTTCTGCAACTCCGGGGCGGAGGCAAACGAGGCGGCCCTGAAGCTCGTGCGCAAGGCACGCCCGCGCGGCGAGATCGTGGTGCTGCACGGCGGCTTCCACGGCCGTACCTACGGGGCGCTCTCGGCCACCTTCCAGGAGTCCAAGCAGGCGCCGTTCGCGCCGCTCGTGCCGGGCTTCGTGCCCGTGCCGCGGGACCC
>DASQMT010000137.1:0-6410 GCA_035645355.1 Solirubrobacteraceae bacterium
GACGACGTCAGCGCCGGCAAGCACCTGCTCCTCCGTCGTCTCCTCGGCGGTCAGGATCTCGACGCGGTCGCGCAGCCGGCTGCGCAGCGCGCCCGTGCGCGGGCCGGCAGGGGTGAAGATCGTCGCTCGCCACGCCACCTCGTCGGGCAGCCGGTGCAGCGCGCGCAGGAACAGGCGCAGCGCCTGGCGGTCCTCGTGGTCGACGAACGCGAGCCGCAGCTCGTCGCCGGCAGGCGCGCGCGCGGGCGTCTGGGCGCCGGAGCGCAGCACCTCGTAGGAGGCGGGGAAGGCATGCTCCATCAGCTCGCGCGTGGCCTCGAACGAGGCGGTGCGCGCGTCCAGCCGGCCGAAGAAGCGCTCGACGAAGCGCCGCGCGACCTGCGTCGAGATCACTCGCTCGGACGGCGCGTGGAAGGTGCCCACGTTCAGCGCGCGCGAATGGCGCAGCGCGATCGACGCCGTGCTCGGCGCGAACGGCTCGTGCACGTGCACGAAGTCGAGCGGGGCGCGGCTGAGGACGTCGTCGAGCGTGCGCGCGACGTCGAGCGGCGGCGCCGGCGGCGTCCCGCGCCGGGCGGGTGAGAGCGGGAGCAGCTCGCCGACGCCCAGCACCCGCACGTCGCCGTCGGCAGCGAAGAAGTCACCTGCCCGGATCAGCCGTCGCGACTCCCGGACCAGCTCCGGCGAGCGCGATGGCGCAAGCACCACGATCTGATGCCCGCGGCGCGCCAGCTGCTCCGACAGCGAGCGCACGAACGCGCCGACCTCGTGCTCGTCCTCCCACGGATGCGGCGTCACCTGCGCGATGGCGAAGCGCTCGCTCACGAGGGCGGAAGTCTAGGCCCCTGAAAAGTCACCCGGCCGGCCGCGGGCCGGCCACCTGCCCGCTACGCCTCCGCCACCTTGACGTCGATCGCCTGCTTGGCCTCGCGGGCACGCTTGCCGGCCTCGCGCGTGCGCGCGTGCTTCGCGATGAACTCCTCGGTCGCCTCGCGCGCCTGGTCGTCCGGGCGCTGGTTGTGGGGCGACTTCATGAGATAAGAGCTCGGCCCGTCGAGCTGGCCCGCGACGCCGTGGTTCAGCGCGAGCTTGCAGCAGCGCACGGCGTCCGTGACGATGCCGGCCGAGTTGGGCGAGTCCCAGACCTCGAGCTTGAGCTCGAGCTGCAACGGCACATCGCCGAACGCCTGGCCCTCGGCGCGGATGTGCGCCCACTTGCGGTCGGTCAGCCACGGCACGTAATCGGAGGGTCCGACGTGGACGTCGTCGGAGGGCAGCTCGTGACCCATCACCGACGTCACCGCGTCGGTCTTGGAGATCTTCTTCGACTCCAGCCGCTCGCGCTCGAGCATGTTGAAGAAGTCCATGTTGCCGCCGACGTTGAGCTGCGACGTGCGCAGCAGCTTGACGCCGCGCTCGTGGAACAGCCGCGCGAGCGCGCGATGCACGATCGTCGCGCCGACCTGCGACTTGATGTCGTCGCCGACGATCGGCAGCCCGGCCTTGATGAAGCGGTTGTTCCAGTACTGCTCCCGCGCGATGAACACCGGGATGCAGTTCACGAAGCCACAGCCGGCCTCGATGATCTGCTCGACGTACCACTTCGTCGCCTGCTCGGAGCCGACAGGGAGATATGAGACGACGACGTCGGTCCGTGTGTCCTTGAGCACCTGCGCGATGTCGACGGTCGAGCCCGGCGCCTTGGTGATCCGCTGCGCCAGGTACTTGCCGAGGCCGTCATGGGTCATGCCGCGCTGCACCTCGACGCCCAGCGGGGCGACCTCGCCGGCGAAGTTGATCGTGTTGTTCTGGCCGGCGAAGATCGCCTCCGAGAGGTCCTTGCCGACCTTCTCGCGGTCGATGTCGAACGCTGCGGAGAACTCGATGTCGCGCACGTGGTAGCCGCCGAGATCGACGTGCATCAGGCCTGGGACCTGCTCGGCGGGGTCTGCGTCCCTGTAGAACTGCACGCCCTGCACGAAGGAGGATGCGCAGTTGCCGACGCCGATGATGGCGACGCGCACCTTCTCCTCCTGGTAGCGCCCCTTGCCGTTGGTCTTCAAGTCGTCATCCTCGATCTTCGCGTGGTGGTCCCGGCGAGAGAGACCCCGCTGCGGGTGGGCCGTTACAGCAGGGCCGCTTCGCGCAGCGCCTTGCGGACGTGCAGGATGCGCTGTCCGACGGTGATCACGGAGAGCACGACGAGCAGCCAGACGGCGGGCTCGAGGAGGTCCGCGTCGACGATCGAGGCGCCCTTGGCGAGCACGAGGCCGGCTGACAGGATCACCACGCGCACGGCGCGGTCGGCGATGCCGACCTTGCACTCGACGCCGAGTGCCTCTGCGCGGGCCCGCGTATAGGAGACCATCAGCGACGCGAGCACTGCCGCGACGACCGCGGCGACCGCGGCGTCGTTGCCGGCCTGGGAGAACTGGTAGGCGACCGCGGTGAGCACGATGCCCTCCTCCATGCGGTCGAGCGTCGAGTCCAGGAACGCGCCGAAGCTCGTGCCCTTGCCCGACATCCGCGAGTAGCGCCCGTCGAGCGTGTCGCAGATCGAGCCGAGGATGAACGCCAGGCCGCCGAGAAAGTAGTACTCGGCGAAGATCAGTCCGGCCGCGACGAGGCAGAGCGCCAGCCCTGTGAGCGAGATCGCGTTGGGGGTCAGGCGCGACTCGATCAGCCGGCCACGTGCCAGCGCCTGGTAATCGCGTGCCGTGGGCCGGCGCGGGCGTTCGAGCTGCGGGGAGGGCATGGACGCCCGCGGATGCTAGACGGCCTGCTGCGCGGCAGCGGTGCGCGCAGGCGCCGGCCAGGCCCAGGCGGCAGGCCGCCAGCGCGCGAACTGCAGCGCCGCGTACGCCGCCACGGCGGCCGTCAGCGCGCCGGCGAAGGCGTCGAACCACCAGTGATTGGCCGTCACCACGACGACCACGCTGACCAGCCCCGGGTAGGCCAGCCAGAGCGCCTTGACCGCGGGCCACCGCACCATCGTGGCCATCGGTACCCCCAACATCAGCGCGAAAGCCACATGCATCGACGGCACCGCCGCGAACGGGTTGTAGAGCGCCTCGGCCGTCGAGCCCTCGGCCGTCAGCCCCGTGAGGCGCGCGACCGAGTCGGTGAAGCCCCATTCAGGCATGAAGCGCGGCGGCGCGGTCGGATACGCCGCGTAGAGGACCAGGGCGACTCCCATCGCGACCATGAACATGTTGCGGACGAAGTAGAAGCTCTGGTTGCGACGCAGGTAGATGAAGGCGAGCGTGACGGTCGTGATCGTGAAGTGCGTGTTGACGTACAGCCAGCTGGCCCCGTCGATCAGCCAGTCGCTGCCGTTGGCCCACGCGTGCATCGCGGGCTCGACGAACAGGCCCAGCGCGCGCTCGAGGCCGATCAGCTCGCGCGCGTTGCCGAACGCCTCGCTCACCCGGCCGTCGGTCATGCCGCGCACGATCCGGTACAGCCAGTAGGCCCCGCAGAAGAGCAGAATCTGGTGCACCAGATCCCGCCAGCCCTTGGGTAGAAAGCGGGCGGCGAAGCGGTTGGGGAGCGTCCGCATGGGAACCACGAAGGCTAGCCGCGTCTCATCTCGGCCCTACAGGGGGACTGACCGCGCTCGCGGGAAACGGCGCGCCGGCCGCGGTGGCGCAGCGTGGCTGGCGCCGCAGCGCGCCGCGCGCCGAGAACCGCGCCCGCACGCGCAGTACGCCGGCGCGGCGCACGTCGACGCGCGTCCAGCCCGAGGCATCCTCGGATACGCAGCCGTCGCCCTCGGCGACAGTCCAGTAGGGCGTCGAGTGCTGGCGCACGAGCACGGGACCCGGCCGCGCGGCGTCGAGGTCGAAGCCGTCGGCGCCCGCCGCGGTCAGCGTCGCTGCGCCCGACACCGGAGGCTTCGGGTCGCGCACCTCCCAGATGCTCCAGTGTGGTGACGTGTGGCGCGGCTCCAGGAACGGCGCGCCGTTCAGCAGCAGCGCCTTCTCGAGCTCCGCCGAGAAGTCCAGCGCCGTGGTCGGCAGCGCGACCCAGCGCACCGCGTTCTCGCGTAGCCAGCGCTCGTAGCGGGCAACTGTGAGCGGTTGCTCGCGGTCGTAGAAGAGCGGGTTGACCTTGCGGTCGAGCTGCCGGTGCCAGCCGCGCGCGAGCGGATACACCTCCGCCAGGTAGGCCGCCTCCCAGTGGTTGCGCGTCATCGGCACCTCCAGGCGCTCCCCCGGCTCGGTGCGGTCGCGCAGGAACTGCAGCACCTCGTCGTGGAACGCGGCTTGGGTCGACGGGTCGCCGCGCGCCTCCTCGACGGCCCGCACGGCCGGCAGCCACTGGAGGTAGAGCAGCGCGACGGCGACCAGCGCGACCGCGGCCCGCGGCGCGTGCGGCCGCGCGAACAGCACCAGCAGCGCGGGTCCCAGAACCACGCCCGGTCGCAGCGCGTTCTGGCCGAGCGGGTTCGGGATGGCGAACGCCGCGACGAGCACGGTCACGTAGATCGCCGCGCCCCAGATCGCCACGCGCCGGCTCGGGTCGACCAGCGCCAGCGCACCGAGGCAGACGAGCAGCATCGGCCAGAAGGCGGTTCCCGCGAAGTGGTCTGAGCCGCCCTCGGGGAACAGCGCCGCCATCGCGACGCCGCCGGCGACCGCGGGCGCCCCGAGCGCCAGCGCCTCGGATCGGCCGCGGGTGTCACGCCCGCGCGTCGCCGTCACGAGCGCCAGCGCGGCGACCGCGAGGAAGACGCCGGTCACGGGGCTCGCCCAGGTGCTGGCGAGCGAGAGCAGCGCGGCGGCCACGCGCGAGCGGTGCACGCAAGCCCAGGCGGCGACTGCCAGCGCGATGCCGAGCGTGAACGGCATGCGCCCGATCACGACGTTGCTCAGCACGCCGCCGAGGAACAGCCACGACGCGAGCGTCGCCGCGGCGGGCGCTGACGACAGCCGCCGAGCGGTCAGGGCGAACAGTCCGGCGGCGGCGACCGCGGCCAGTACGCCGACGAGCCGCGTTCCCGCCAGCGCCGCCAAGGGCGGATAGAGCAGCGAGTAGCCCGCCATGTGATGGCCGCCGTACCACTGCGCGTTCCAGGCCGCGAAGCCGACTTCGCTCGAGAGCCACGTGCGGTACGTGTGAGCCGCGATGTCCCCCGTGTCCGGAGCCGCGACCAGGTAGGCGGCTCCGAGCACTGCCGCGGCAAGCGTGGGTGCGAGCGGATAGGACAGATCGCCGCGCACCACGGGCGTCGAGCCTAGAAGGGAGCCCGGCCCGCGGCCGGACGCGACTCAGTAACGCGAGGCGAAGTCGGCCGTCACGACCGACATCCTGAACCCGCCCAGCATCCCCGAGCGGTGGGAGAGCCCGACGCGGCTGAACCGCGGGCTCAGCATCACTGCCCGGTGTGGCGGCGACTCCATCCACATGCGCACGACCCGGTACTCGATGCCGGGACGGCGGACGAGCGCCGCGAGCGTCTCGCCGACGCTGTTGGCGTTCGCGTAGCGCCGCACGCGGCGATAGGACGCTGTGCCGTCGCTGGAGGGGTGGGCGAAGAAGTTGCGCGCGAGCATGTCGCCCGAATGGCGCTCTGCGGCCCGGTTCAGGGCATGGCTAGCGCGTAGCCGCCCAAGGCCGTACTGGGAGCGGAACGCGTTGACGATCCGGATCATCTTGCGTTCGCACTGGCTGAGCCGCGGGTCGCCGCTGGCGCGCGGCGTCGCCGGCCCGGCGGCAACGCCGAGAGTGGTCGCGAGCACGGCAAAGAACGAAAGCGCAGGTCTGTTCATAGGCACCGATGGATCGGCCGCGAGCCCGAGGGCTGCGGCATGGGGTCGGATAGGCCGGGGGGCTTGTGCTTCAGGCGCGATCCATCGCGCAGCCGGGCCGTGGCGTCTTCCGCTGCCGGCGGTCCGTACGAAGCGGGCCACCCTAGCGGACAGGGTCGTACTCACAACAACCGGGGGCTATATGCCCGTCGACGCAGGCAATCATGTTCCTGCTTTCCGGCTGCAATATTGCTGGCACGGTGGCAGCCGACCCGGCAGCAGGCGCTGCGTATCGTGGTTCTGGATGCCGAATGCACCAGCGTGCGAGTGGAGGCCGCCGTCGCGCCGCCGCGTGCTGGCGCTGCGCGACCGGCTGCGGCGCGTCTACGGCCGTCCCAGCGCCGCGCCGCACGGGCGGCCGCTCGACGAGCTGATCCTCACGGTGCTGTCGCAGTCGACGAACGACCGCAACCGCGACGTCGCCTTCATGCGCCTCCGCGCCCGCCTGCCCGACTGGAACGCGGTGCGCGACGCGCCGCTCGAGGAGGTCGAGGCGGCGATCCGCCCCGGCGGCATCTCCAAGGTCAAGTCCGCGCGCATCCAGGCGATCCTGCGCGAGCTCGACGACCCGCCGTCGCTCGACCACCTCGCCGCCATGGA
>DASQMT010000138.1:0-6924 GCA_035645355.1 Solirubrobacteraceae bacterium
GCTGGGCATGCTCAACGAGGCCGCGGTCTCGGGAGCGGCGGCGGTGCCCCACGACGCTGCCGCCGCGGTCGTGCGCGCGGGTGTGGCGGGGGTGATGGGCCACGTCGCGGGCTTGCCTCTGCCGGCGCGCCTCGGGTGGGCGGCCTGGCTGGGCAAGCCGCCCTGCATAGCCTACGCGGCGTTCCACGCCGAGCTGGCCGCGGCGCTCGACGGCGATGCCGGCGCGTGGCAGCGCCAGATGGTGCTCGGCCCGGCGAGCGAGTACTGCGTGCTCGCGGACGCCGAGCGCGAGCTGCCGTGGCGCGTGGACCACGCCTGGCCGCTGCGCGCGGTCGTTGCTCCGTAGCGGCGCCCAATGCACTGTCAGGCGCCGACGACGCGCTCGACCCAGGCCGCGAGATCGTCGAGCACGCGTGTCCGGTCGGGCTCGCGCTCGTTGAACAGCTCGTGGTAGAGGTCGCCGTAGAGGCGCACCTCCGCCACGCCGGGCGCCAGCGCGGCAGCCAGCTCGCGCGAGCCGCGCGCGTCGACGATGTGGTCGTCGCCCGCGGCGAGCAGCAGCGTCGGCACGGTCAGCCCCGGCGCCCGGCGCAGCACCGCGGCGCTCGCGTCCACGATGAAGCCGTACATGCGCGGCGTGATGCGGTCGTGGACGAGCGGGTCGGCGCGGTAGGCGGCGACCTCGCTCGGCTCGTGCGAGAGCCTGTCGACGGGCAGCCGGTTCGGCAGCGGACGGTCCGGGATCACCCGCCGCGCGAGCGCCGCCGCAAGCCTCCTGGCCCGGGAGCCGTGCAGCGCCAGCACCGGCGAGGAGAGGACGAGCGCACGCGGTGCGACCCAGCCCGTGATGGTCGCCGCCGCGGCGATCGTGCCACCGAGGCTGTGACCGAGCAGCAGCGGCGGCGAGCCGTCCCCGCTCGCGCGGCCGCAGCGGTCGGCGTCGCTGAACACGCAACGGAGGTCGGCGAGCAGTGCGTCGGCGCGCGGGATCGAGCCGCGCACGCCCTCCGAGCGGCCGTGCCCGCGCAGGTCGTACGAGCGCACCGCGAGCCCGTGCGCAGCCAAGCGCTCGGCGACACCCGCGTAACGGCCGCCGTGCTCGCCGAGACCATGAACGAGCAGGATCGAGCCGCGCCGCGCGACGCCCGCGTGCGGCTGCCACTCGCGCACGAACGTCGCGGTGCCGTCGGGAAGCCGGAGCGCCGGGCGGGTGGCCGCGGTCATCGGCCGAGCGTACGCTTCCGCGCAATGCTCCGGCTCTACTGCATCCCCTACTCCACGAACGTCGAACGGGTCGCGCTCGCGCTCGGACACAAGCGGCTCGATGCCGAGACCGTCGCGGTCGATCCCGCCGACCGCTCGCCGCTGCGCGAGCTGAGCGGTCAGGAGCTCGTGCCGGTGCTGGTCGACGATGGCGCCGTCGTGTGCGACTCCGTGCGCATCATGCGCCACCTCGACGAGCGCTTCCCGGATCCACCGCTGTTCCCGGCGGAGCCCGCCATGCGTGCCACGGTCGACATCTTCCTCGACTGGTTCAACCGCACCTGGAAACGCGAGCCGAACCTGATCACGGACGCGCTGGAGGCCGGCACCACGACGGGCGCGGACATCGAGCGCTGGGGCGCGCGCATGCAGAGCCGGCTCGAGCTCTTCGAGGGCCTGCTGGACCGGCGCGAGTATCTGCTCGGAGACTTCGGTGCGGCCGATTGCGCCGCCTGGCCGTTTCTGCGCTACGCCCTCACGCCGGTCGCGGCCGACGACGTCGAGGTCTTCCACGAGGTGCTCTACGAGCGCATGACGCTCGACCGGCGCCACCGACGTCTGCGCGCCTGGATCGACCGCGTCGGCGAGCGGCCGTGCGCCTGAGCCACAGCCACCTCGCGGCCGCCGTGGGTGACCACGACGGCCTTGCGAGGTGATCCCGGATCGGCTCGACGCGGGGGGCTAGCAGCTGGACTTGTAGAGCGAGTCCTGGCTGTCGGCGAGGTTCTCCTTGGTGATCGTGACCGACTCGGTGCCGATCTCCGGCTCCGTCGGCTCGCCGTTGAGCGCCTTGACGGCCTGCTCGACCCCCTGCGCGCCGATGTCGGCCGGCTTCTGGGCGACCAGCGCCTGGACGTCGCCCTTCTCGAGCTGCTCGACCTGCGCCGGACCGGCGTCGAAGCCGACGATCTTCACGTCGCCGCCCTTGCCGGCCTCGCGCACGCCGTTGGCGGTGCCCTCGGCTGAGAACAGGTTCGTGGCGAAGACGCCCTTCAGGTCGGGGTTCTTGGCGAGCTGCGCCTTGATGATCGAGGCGGCTTTCGCCGGCTCGTTGTTGGAGAAGTCCTGCCCCAGGTACTCCAGCCCGGCCTCCTTGGCGCCCTCCTCGAAGCCCTTCGCACGCGCGTCGGTGGTCGAGATCCCCGGCTTGACGTTGACGACGAAGACCTTGCCCGACCCGCCCATCTGCTCGGCGAGCGCGCGTGCGGCCTCGCGGCCGCCGGCCTCGTTGTCGGAGGCGATCTTCGACTCTGCGATGTCGGACTGCTCAAGCGTGGTGTCCACGAAGACGATCTTCGCGCCCGCGTCGGCCGCCTGCTTGATCGGCGTGTACATCGCCTTTGTGTCGGTCGGCGCGATCAGGATCGCGTCCGGCTTCTTGGCGGCGACCGCGTTGACGATCGGCGTCTGCAGCGACGGGTCGAACTGGTCGGGGCCCTGGAAGTCGAGGCTGACGCCCAGCTCCTTCGCCTTCGCCTGGGCTCCGCAGTTCATCGTGATGTAGAACTCGTCGCCCTTGACGCCCGCGATCAGCGTCAGCTTGTAGTCCTTCTTCTCCGCGCTCCCACCGCCTCCGCCGGCGGCCGGCTCCTCCTCGTCGTCGCCGCAGGCCACGAC
Organism: Solirubrobacteraceae bacterium; assembly: GCA_035645355.1. GTDB lineage: Bacteria > Actinomycetota > Thermoleophilia > Solirubrobacterales > Solirubrobacteraceae > DASQMT01. The sequence goes on from DASQMT010000138.1 coordinate 2,881, forward strand.
GGCGGTGGTCGACAACCCGAGGGCGAGCGCGACGCACGCCGCCTTGAACCTGTGGTGCCGCATGGACAGACCTCCTCGTTGGTGGGGACTTCGGCGGCTCATCGCTGGTAGTTCGAGCGACGCCGCAACTGGTCGAGGTAGACGGCGATGATCAGCACCGCCCCGACTGCGACCTGCTGCCAGAAGGGCTGCAAGCCGACGATCACGAAGCCGTTCTGCAGCACGGCCGGGATGAAGACGCCGAAGACGGTTCCGAGCATCGTCCCGACGCCGCCGAAAAGGCTGGTGCCGCCGATCACGATGGCGGCGATCGCCTGCAGGTTGTCGGTCGAGTGCCCGCCGATCGTCGTAGTGGCGAAGCGTGCCAGCGACAGGTAGCCCGCAAGCCCAGCGAGTGTGCCCGACAGCGCGTAGACCTTGATCAAATGCCGGTCGACCGCTACTCCGGCGCGGCGCGCGCCCTCCTCGTTGGAGCCGATCGCGTACGTGTAGCGGCCGAAGCGGGTGGCGGCGAGCAGGATGCCGCCGGCCAGCGCCACGGCGAAGGCGATCAGGACGAGATAGGGCAGCTCGCCGAACAGGCGCCCCGAGCCGACCGTCTCGACGAGCTTGAAGGGGACGTCGCGCTGATCGACGCCGCCGGTGATCAGGAGCGCGGCGCCGAGCGCCATCCCGAGCGAGCCGAGCGTGACGATCAGCGCCGGGATCTTCGCCTTGGCGATGAGGAAGCCGTTCAGCACGCCCCAGGCGAGGCCCGACGCCAGCGCCGCGACGAGCCCGACGAGCAGCGTGCCCACGCTCTCGCCGCCGACCTGCTCCATCGCCTTCGCCGCTGCCACCCCGGCGAACACGAGCACCGAGCCGACCGAGAGGTCGATCCCGGCCGTGACGATCACGAACGTCGAGCCGACCGCGAGCACGAGCAGCACCGCAGCGTCCGTCGTGATGTTGCGGCCGTTGGAGACGGAGACGAAGTTCTCGTACTCGAGCACGGAGAACACGACGATCAACCCGATCAGGATCAGCCCGATCGGCGCGCTGGAGCCGCCCACGAAGCGCTGCCACCAAGGCGCCTGCGCGGGCTGGTCTGGCTCGACCGCTGCGGGCGTCGTGCTCACGTCCCGTCCTTGCGCTGGAGCGCGCCGGTCATCGCGCCGACGATGTCCTCCATCGAGACGTCGCCGCGCTCGAACTGCGCGACGCGCTCGCCGAGCCGCAGGACCTCGACGCGGTCGGCCACCTCGAGCACCTCGGGCATGTTGTGGCTGATCAGCACGACCGACAAGCCCTGGCCCTTGACGCGTCCGATCAGGTCGAGCACGTTGCGGGTCTGGACGACGCCGAGCGCTGCCGTCGGCTCGTCCATGAACACGACCTTGCTGGCCCACATCACGGCGCGGCTGACCGCGATGCCCTGACGCTGGCCGCCGGACATCGTCGCGACGGGCGCGCCTACATCCTGGATCGCGACGCTCAGGCGCTCGAACGCCTCGTCGCTCTGACGCCGCATCGCGCGCTTGTCCAGGAACCCGAGCCGCCCGAGCGGTCCCGCGCGCAGGATCTCCCGCCCGAGGAAGAGGTTGGAGGCAGGATCGAGCTCCGCCGCGAGCGCCAGATCCTGATAGACCGTCTCGATGCCGAGCGCGCGTGCGTCGAGCGGCGACGCGATCGTGACCGGGCGCCCCTCGAACAGGATCTCGCCTCCGTCGGCCTGGTGCACCCCGGCGAGCGTCTTGACGAGCGTGCTCTTGCCCGCGCCGTTGTCGCCGACGAGCGCGACGACCTCGTTCGGGAGCACCGTGAAGTCCGCGCCGCGCAGCGCCTGCACCTTGCCGAAGCTCTTCACGATCGAGCGCGCCTCGAGCAGTGGTGTCCGGCCTGACGCGCTCACCAGTCCCCCTCCGCTGCGTCCGGATCGGGCGGCAGGCAGCGGATCACCTCGAGCTCGCCGGCCAGGGCCGTTGAGCCGGCGGCGAATGGCACGAGCACCGTCACGCCCGCGTGCAGGGGCAGCCCGTCGCCCCGTTCGGTCCGCAGGACGCCCTCGCCGCTCGTCGCTACCAGCACTGCGAAAGACGGATCGAGCGCGGCCTCGCCGCCGCCCGGGCGGACGCGCTCGGCGCGGAAGTACGCGTCGGCGGCGGCCGGCAGCAGCGAGGCGACGGGAACATCGGGCGGCTCGGCGGCGACGGAGGGCGCGCCGACGGCCGAGCGGTCGACTGCCGTGAGCGCTTCGTCCCAGCCGAGCTGCAGATGCTCCGCGCCTGAGCTGACTCCGAAGCTGCGCCATTCGACTAGCACCGAGAGGTCGGTCGGCTCCTGGAGCTCGAGCAGCAGGATCCCGGCGCCGATCGCATGCAGCGTGCCGGCCGGCACCAGCAGCGCGCTGCCCGCACGCACCGGCAGCTCGTGCAGCGCGCTGAGCATCTCGTCCGCATCCTGCTCCTCGACCCAGCGCCGCAGCGTCGCCGCGTCGATCGGCTCGCGCAGGCCGACGTGGACGCTCGCGCCGGGGTCCGCTTGCAGGATCAGCCAGGCCTCGGTCTTGCCCCAGGTCAAGCCGAGCCGGGAGCGCGCGAAGGCGCGACCGGGATGCGCGTGGACGGCCAGGCGCTCGCCTGCATCCAGCAGCTTGACCAGCAGCCCGGGATCTGCGCCGAAGCGGGCGACGTGCGCAGGACCGAGCAGCGTCTCGGGATCTGCCTGCACGAGATCGCGCACGAGCCGGCCGTCAGCGACCCGGCTGAGCCCCTCCGTCCGCTCGCCGAACGCCGTCGTGGTCGAGCCGATCCAGTCCTCCGGGCGACCCTCCTCACCTGCCGGCAGGCCGCGGAACGCGTCGATCCGCGCGCCACCCGCGTAGAAGCGGTGAAACTGGTTCGGCGGCAGCACCAGCGGGGCGACGGTCACGCGGTCCGCTCCCCCGAGCCCCGCTCGACGAGCTCGGTCGCGATCGTGACCCGCTGAGGCGGGCGCTCGTCACCGTCGAGCCTCGCGAACGCAAGCGCCGCAGCCCGCGCGCCGAGGAGCGCGGGGTCCGCGCGCACCACGGTGATGCCCAGCAGGTCGGCCAGCTCGAAGTCGTCGAAGCCGACCAGCGCGATCTCCTGCTCGCGGCCGGCGAGTGCGTGCAGCGCGCCGATCGTGTTGCGGTTGTTGGCGCTGAAGATCGCCGTCGGGCGACGCTCGGGGGGCAGGTCGAGCAGCTCGGAGACGGTGCGCTCACCGTGGGCGGCATCGGGGCTGCCGGGCCGGATCAGCTCCGGGACGAGCGCGACTCCAGCCGAGCCGAGCGCGGCCGTGTAGCCGGCGACCCGCTCGCGCGTGGTGTAGATGCCTCTGTGATCTGCGACGCACGCGATGCGCCGGTGTCCCCGCGCGAGCAGGTGCTCGACCGCCCGGCGCGCGCCGCCGCCGTCGTCGAGCAGCACGGTATCGGCTTCCAGGCCGCCCGGCGGGCGGTCGATGTAGACGAAGGCGGTGCGGCCGCGCAGCGACTCGACGTAGCGCTGGTCCGGTCCGGCTGGGACGATCAGGAGCGCGTCCACGCGCCGCCCGACGAGCGCGCCGACCAGCTCGCGCTCGCGGTCGCGATCCTCGCGCGCGGACGCCGTGATCAGCAGGCAGCCACGCTCGCGCGCGGCCGTTTCGACCGCCTGCGCGATCAGCGCGTAGAACGGGTTGGCGAAGTCCTCGATCACCAACCCGAGCGTGGAGGAGGAGAGGCCATGGCGCAGTGAGCGCGCGAGGTCGTTGCGCTGGAAGCCGAGTGCTGCGATCGCCTCGCCGACGCGCGCGGCGGTCGCCGTCGCGACGCCTGCCTCGGCGTTGATCACGCGCGACACGGTCTTCAAGCTCACACCTGACATCTCGGCGACGTCGCGCATGGTTGGTCTCGTCGCAGACAGCGACGCCTCCTTCAAGGCCGTTTCTGACAACGCTGTCTGACAACGATGTCGGTGCTTTCGCGGGACCCTACGGAGCCCCGGCCGGCATGTCAAGCCGGCACCACCGCCGCGAGCAGCTCGCTCGCGCGCCGCGCGT
>DASQMT010000139.1:0-4955 GCA_035645355.1 Solirubrobacteraceae bacterium
GCCCACCGGCTCTCGACGATCCGGCGCGCCGGCCACATCGTCGTGCTCGACCACGGCCGGATCGCCGAGCAGGGCACGCACGAGGAGCTGCTCGACGCCGAGGGCGCCTACTGGCGCCTGTACCGCGACTGGGCCGCGCAGGCCGCCGCGGCCTAAAGGGGACAGTCCCTCTTTACGTAAAGAGGGACTGTCCCCCTTTAGAGCGGCCGGCCGGTGCGCACGCGCGGGTCCAGCCAGGCGTGCACGGCGTCGGCAAGGAAGTTCGCGACCACGATGAAAAGCGTCGCCTCCACGATCAGAGCCTGCACGAGGTCGACGTCGCGATTCACGAGCGCGTCCTCGACGTAGCGGAAGCCGCCGGGGATGTTGAAGACGCTCTCGACCAGGGCCAGGTTGGTGAGCGTCAGGTTGATGTTCACCCCGACGAGCGCTATCACCGGCGCGGCCGCCGGGGGCAGCGCGTGGCGCCACACGACCCGCACGCGCGTCACCCCCATGCCGCGCGCGGTGCGCACGAAGTCCTCGTGCAGCGTCCCCAGCAGCTGCGAGGCGCACATGCGCGTGCACGCCGCCGCCAGCGGCGTCGCGACGATCAGCGCGGGCAGCCAGAGCCCGTGCAGGAAGCCGACCGGGTCGTCGAGCGGAGAGCGGTAGCCGTTCACCGTCGACACGAACGGAATCTCGGCCAGCGAACCGAGCCCAGGCGCGAACAGCAGCAGAACCACCAGCCCGAGCCAGTAGACGGGCAGCGAGAGCGCGAGCGCCGTCAGGCCGGCGACCGCGCGCGAGGAGCGCGAGCCCGGACGTGTCGCCTGCAGCGTCCCCGCCGCCAGGCCGATCAGCAGGCCGAGCAGCAGCGCGCCCAGGAGCAGCAGGAGGTCGACGAGGAATCCCTCCATCACGACGTCGAGCGCCGAGCGCGAGCGAATGTACGTCTCGCCGCGGAAGTTGCCGCTGCCGAGCTCACCCTGCAGGAACACGGCCGCGAGGTGGTCGAGCAACTCGTCGAGCACGTCCAGGGGCGCGGTCACCTCGCCGGCGATCAAGGTGAACATCAGAAAGCTCAGCGAGGGGACGAGCACCAACGTGAGCAGCAGCAGGGCCATGCGGCGCGTCACGTAGGCCAGGTAGGACCCCGCTCCCGTCACCGCGCTGAGGCTAGTGGGTCGCGGCCGACGGTCCGGCACCTACTGCCGGGCAGGGACTCGAACCCCAACTCCCAGATCCAGAGACTGGTGTGCTGCCAATTACACCACCCGGCACCGGGCGGCGGCCAGTATAGCCCCGTGCCCGCAGCGAAAACCGATTACGCCCCCGGGTCTCCGGGGAGTAGGTGGCGCATGGAAGAAGCCGGCCTCGCCCCGACAGGCGCCATCGATCAGGAGCCATCGCAGCTCAGCCAGCTGTCGCCGGCGGCGATCGACGGCACGGTGCGCTCCGCGATCTCCCAGGCGGTCGTGCGCATCCACGCCGAGCACTACGGCAAGGGCGCCACGCAGGCCAAGACCTATGTCTGGGACAACCTCGTGGTGACGGTGCTGCGCGACCTGCTGACCGTCGCCGAGCGCACGCTGGTCGAGGTCGACCGCACCGACACCGTGCGCGACGTGCGCACGAAGTTCCAGTTGAGCCTCGAGCCGAAGTTCCGCGACGCCGTCGAGCAGCTCACCGGCCGCCGCGTGCACTCGTTCATGTCGCAGGTCGACCCCGCAAACGGGCTCGGCGTCGAGGTCTTCGTGCTCCAGCCGCTCGACGGCGGCGACGACGCGTCTGCCGTCTGATCACCCCAGCGCGTCGAGGTCACCGCGGGCCAGCTCCGCATCGCGGCCCGAGAGGTCGGTGCCGGCCGCGATCAGGCGGCGCGCGTGGGCCAGGTCGTCGCCGCGCCCGACCGACAGCGCGGCGACCAGCCGGCCGCGCGCGAGCTGCAGCACGCTGAACGCGCCGTCCTGCACGGAGCCGCGCACGAGCTCGCGCTCGGGCGTCTGCGCGAGGCCGACCCACTCGGCCGTGCACCAGTCCGACAGGTCGGTCCAGAAGTAGGGCAGCTCGGCGTACGGCCGGCGCGTGCCGAGCATCGCGGCGGCGGCCGCCGCGCCCTGCGCCCGCGCGACCTCGTGGTGCTCGATCCGGACCCGACCGCCATGCAGCACCGAGTCGTACTCGCACATGTCGCCCGCGGCCCAGATGCCGCGCGCGGAGGTCTCGAGGTCGGCCGCGCAGGCGACGCCACCGGTCTCGCCCAGCTCCAGCCCGGCCGCGCGCGCGAGCATCACGTCCGGCATCGCGCCGGTGCCCATCACGACCATGTCCGCCGGCAGCTCGCGGCCGGAGGAACACACCACGCGCTCGACGCGCTCGCCTGTGCCCTCCATCCGCTCGAGCCCGTCGCCGCAGACGAGCTCGACGCCGTGCCCGCGCAGCAGCGCGCCGAAGAACTCCCCGGCCGCCGCGCCGAAGTGCGCCGCGAGCGGGGCGTCCTCGAGCATCACCATCGTGCAGCGGCGGCCGAGCGTGGTCAGCGTCGCGGCGACCTCGCAGGCGACGTAGGAGCCGCCGACCAGCACGACGTGGTCGGCCTCGAGCGCGTCCGCACGGATCGCATCGACGTTGCCCAGCGTGCGCAGGTAGTGGACGCCCTGCAGCTGCGCGCCCTCGACACGCAGCCGCCTGACGTTGGCGCCGGTGGCGACCAGCGCGACGCCGAAGCCGACGACCTCCTTCGTGGAGAGCGTCGCGGTGCGCTCGACGGTGTCGAGCCGCATCACGCTCGTGCGCGGCGCAAGCTCGATCGAGCGCCTGGAGTACCAGGCCGCGTCGTGGAACAGGCACGAGTCGCGGTCCTGCGTTCCGGCCAGGTAGCCCTTCGAGGCCGGCGGGCGCTCGTAGGGTGGATCGGGCTCGCGGCCGACGAGCAGCACGTCGCCGGCGAACCCGCCCTCGTGCAGCGCCTCCGCGCACGCGGCGCCGGCGGCGCCGCCGCCCACGATCAGAGCGCCGACGCTGCGGTCAGGCACCGGTGCCGTTGGCGACGAACAGACGCGTGATGACGTCCTCGAGGCCGGGGTCGAGCACGACCAGGACCTCGTCGCCGGCCTCGACGACGCTGTCGGCGCCGGGCACGAAGCCGGAGCCGTCGCGCAGCACCGATATCACGAGCGCGCCCTGCGGCAGGTTGAGATCGCCGATGCGCCGGCCGGCCGCCTCGCAGCCGTGCCCGACGCCCAGCTCGATGATCTCCAGTCGCTCCTCGGGCAGGTCGAGCAGGTGAACGAGCCCGTAGCTGGGCACCTCGTGCTCGATCAGCCGCAGGATCAGATCCGTCGCCGAGACGGCCGGCTGGATCCCGAGCAGCTTGAAGTGCGTCAGGTTGCGCGGGTTGTTGCAGCGCGCGATGATCCGCTCGCAGAGGTACTTCTCCTTCGCGACCTGGCAGATCAGCAGGTTGTCCTCGTCGTCGCCGGTGACCGCGACTACGAGGTCGGCGCGCTGGATCCCGGCGCGCTCGAGCACCCACAGCTCGGTCGCGTCGCCGTACTGGACGGCGTGCTCGAGCTCCTGCTCCACGGTCAGGTAGCGACGCCGGTCCTGCTCGATCACGGTCACCTCGTCCCCGCGCTCGAGCAGCTCGCGCGCGAGATTCCAGCCGACCTTGCCCGCCCCCGCGATGATCACGTACACGCCGGCGTCATCCGATCTCCAGAGCGGCCTTCTCGAGCTGCTCGATCGCGATCTGCGTCGGGCAGATCGTGTGGAGCCCCTGCTCCGCGTACCACGCCGCGCGACGCGGGTCGAGCACGCGCGCGATCACCTTGGGCACGTCGAAGCGGCGGTGTGCGAGCTGCGCCACCACGAGGTTCGTATTGTCGCCGTTCGTGGAGGCGATGAAGACGTCGGCCTCCTCGATGCCGGCCTCGGTCAAGGCGTCGAGCTCCAGCGCCGTGCCGATCGTGAAACGGCCCCCCGCATCCTCCCACGAGCGGCCGAGCTCGACGTCGAGGCGCTCGTGCGAGAGCGGATCCTCGTCGAGCACGGAGACCGTGTGACCCGCGCGGAGCGCCGAGGTGGCGACGGAGGAGCCGACGCGGCCGGATCCGACGACCAGGAGGAACATGCGGCGAGGACTCTAGCGAGCCGGCAGGTCAGGCTCCGCTGCAGCCTGGGGATGCCCGATCGGGTGCTCGGGCGAGACGCCGGCAACCGGTCCCATCGGATCGACAGCGGCCCTGCCTGAAGGCGGCGCCGTCAGGATCACACGACAACGTGCTTTCTGCAGCACGTAGCGCGTCGTCTCCCCGACGAACGAGTCGTGCAGCCCCTGCCTGCCGCCGAAGTGCAGCCCACCGCGGATGCTCGTGGGCTCCTCGGCGGCCAGCACGATCGCCTCGACTCCGCGCCGCCGCGCCTCATACACGATCGCTTCGCCGGCCCGCCGCGCCCGCACCGTCGCCGTCGCGACCTCGACACCCTCGTACTCCTCGCCGATCGCCTTGGCGCGCGCAAGCGCCTGGCGCGCGCGGCGCAGGTCGGCGTCCGCGACGCGCGAATCGAGCGGCAGCGCCATCGGCACCTCGAAGACCCACAGCGCCTCGATCACCGCGCCGCCCTCGCCGGCGTCCTCGTTCTCCTCGCCGGCGAGCCGCCCGGCGGTCTGCATGATGTCGTCGTCGAGCGCGGTGCCGAGCACGGGCACGAGCATCGAGCCGTACCTCGCCTCCACGTCGCGCCGAGTGAGCGCCTGCACAGGCACGGTCACGCGCTTGAAGATCGGCTTTCCCTCGACTGTGCGGTAGATCACGTACAGCAGCACGCCGAAGGCCATCCAGCCCGCGCCGACGATGCGCGCGGCGTCGTGCAGGACGACCACCGAGGCGAATGCAACGGCCGACACGACGGCGCCCAGCACCGCGGTCAGCGGCAGCTCACCGCGCCCGACGCGCAGGTTGAACGGCACC
>DASQMT010000140.1:0-12453 GCA_035645355.1 Solirubrobacteraceae bacterium
GGAGCGACGCAGGTCGTCGGCCGGTCGGTGGACGGGTTCACCGCCGGCTTCCCGACCGCGATCGCGCTGGACGTGGAGCACTCGATGGTAGCGATCGCGATGAATGGTGAACCGCTTCCCGCGGCCCACGGCTTCCCGGCACGGCTGGTAGTGCCGGGTCTCTACGGATACGTGTCGGCGACGAAATGGCTGTCTGCGATCGAGCTCAAGCGCTGGGACGAGTTCGATGGCTACTGGATCCCCCGCGGGTGGGCGAAGCTCGGGCCGATCAAGACCCAGTCGCGGATCGACGTCCCGGCGCCGGGTTCGTCCGTCTCCGCCGGCAGCCGCCCGATCGCCGGCGTGGCATGGGCGCCTACGCGCGGCATCCGACGTGTGGAGGTCAGCATCGACGGGCGCCCGTGGCGCGAGGCGACGCTGGCGACCCAACTGAACGCCGACTGCTGGCGTCAGTGGAGTCTGCCGTGGGAGGCCGCCCCGGGTCTCCACACCATCTCGGTCCGCGCCACCGACGGGCGAGGCGAGGTCCAGACGGGCGAGCGGACGGGCGTCGCACCCGACGGCGCCAGCGGCTGGCACACCATTGAAGTCGATGTCACGAGCCCCGTGTAGAGGCTGAGGTGAGGTGCTTGGACATCGCTATTCCCCCACGCCGATTGCGTCGACCGGTCGCGAGCGCAGCGCCCGCCGCGTGGGAAGCGCCAAGGCGAGCAGCGCCAGGAGCGCGGACAGGCCGAGGATCGCCGCAAGCTGGGCGGGTGGCACGTAGGGACGGATGCTGCCCGTCAGCGCGTGGCTCAGCGGAAGCAGCGCGGCGGCGGCGATCGCCAGGCCGAGTCCGAGCCCGATCGTGATGATCAGCCCGGCCTCCCAGCGTGCCATCGATCGCACCTGACTCGCGGTTGCGCCGACGAGCCGCAGGAGCGCCAGCTCGCGGCCACGCTGCAGCGCGATCATCGCCAGCGTGTTGACCACCGCGATCGAGGTGAAGGCGAAGATGATCGCGACGAAAAGCGGGCCGAGCCAGCGATTCATCTCCCGGTCGGCATCCGCCACGCTGGCCAGCGAGGCGCGGTCATCCACGCGCAACCCGGGATAGCGGCCGGCCAGCGCGCGCAGGCGTCGCGCCACGGCGGCCGGGTCTTCCGTCTGCACGAGGATCGTGCCGAGCAGCGCACTCGTCTGGTGGCCTGTGGCGAGCTCTGGCGCGAGCAGGGCGTCGCCGAACCCGAGCGCCCGCGTGTAGATCGCGACGACGGTGGCGCGGGTGCGGGTCCCGTCGCCGAGCATGACGGGCACGCGTTCGCCGACTCGGGCGTGGGCGGCGTCGGCACGGCGGCGCCCCAGGGCGATCGTGTCCCCGTGCAGGTCCGCCAGTGACCCGGCGGTCACGCCGACGTCGAGTCCGCCACCCTGCCCGCCGCTGAGGATCTGCGCGGGGATGACGTCATCGGAGACTCCGAGACTTGGGCCGAGGGTGGTCGGGGTGAGAGCCACCGCCGAGCGAACGCCTGCAATCGCGCGGACGTCGGACAGCGCCGCGGCCGGCAGACCGGGACCGGTGCTCGTGACCGCGAGCTCTCCGGCCAGGCCCCCATGTCGCTGCTCGGTGATGGCGTGGTCGATGGTGGTCGAGCTGAACAGCAGCGTGCAGCTCATGCCGACGGTCAGCATCAGTGGCGTGCTGGCGGATGAGAAGCGCCGCGTCGCGGTGCGCAGGTTCGCCCCCGCCAGGAAGCCGCCGACCGGCGCGAGCCGTGCGAGCGGCGCCGCCACTAGGCCCGCGGCGGTGCGCGCCACGATCGGGCCGAGGAAGCCGGCCGCCGCAACGAGGAAGAGCGCCGTCAGCTCCGACGTCGCAGCGGCCGTCTCCGGATCGCTCGTGGTGGTCGCGACGGCGAACAAGGGAGCCGCGCCCGCCAGCGAAAGCAGCCCACCGATCAGGCGCCCCGGGCCGAGCAGTCGCGGCTCGACCGACGCTTCGGTCAGCGCGTGCGTCGGCGGCACGCGGGCGGCGCGCCGGGCGGCAGCCAGTACGGCGAGCAGCGCTGCCCCGACACCACCGCCGATGGCCGCGACGATCGGCAGCCAGCCGGCGCTGACGGCAAGGTTCGCCGGGGCGACGCCGTGGCGTACGAGCCCGTCCGCGAGCTCGCGGCCGAGGATGGTGCCGGGCCAGATTCCCGCCGCCGAGCCGAGCACGCCGACGATCGTCGCCTCCCACGCGATCATGCGGCGGATCTGGCCGGGCGTAGCTGCCACCGCTCGCAGTAGCGCGATCTCGCGCTCGCGCTGCTGGATCGACAGGCCCATCGTACTGGCCACGACGAAGAGCGCGATGAACAGCGCCAGGCCACCGAACGACGCGGTTACGGCGATCAGGGTGATCCGCGCCGCCACGAGCTCGGGGAACTCGGCCCGGCCGCGCGCGGCGCCTGTGAGCACCTTGGCGCCGGTGCTGACGGCGTTCAGACGCGCGGCGTCGAAGCCGGGCGCGGCGAGCACCCCGATCGCGTCGACCCGCCCTGGGTGACCGGCCAGGCGCGCTGCCTCGCCGTCCGTGAGGAAGATCGCCGTCCGCCGGCTGACAGGGTGCCGGGGCCGAGCGACGCCGACGACGGTGACGTTGCGAGCGGCTTCGGTGGAGGTTAGTCGCAGCTCTGCGCCGAGCGCAGCGGGGTAGCCCGTGACGACCTCGGCGGGCCCGGCGGGTGCCCGTCCGGCGGTGAGCACGTAGGGCGTGAGCGCGGCGCTGCTCCACCCGTGCGCGACGGTCGCGCGGTCGCCGAGGCGGGCCGGCAGCGACACGTCGGCGATCGCCGCCCGGACCCCGGGAACCGACGCCAACCGAGCGGCTAGCGCGGAATCGACGCGGGCGCGCTCCCCGAGCACGACGTCGTCGTCCTCGCCGATGATCTGGTGTCCCGTGACGACTGCCGCGGCGGCTCGGTAGCGCTCCACGGGGGGATCGGTGCGCAGGGCCGCCTCGAACGGCATGCCGCCGGCCATCACGAGGGCAGACGACGCGATCATCGCGACCAGGGCGCCGGTGAACGTGCTGAGACGGCCGCGGCCGCTGAGAAGGGCGAGACGGAGCATGGCTCAGCTCCCCAGGTGCGCGAGCCGCTCGGCGACCTCGTCGGCGTCTGGAGCCTCGAGCATCCCGGCGATCCGCCCGTCGGCGAGCATGATGACGCGGTCGGCGTGCGCCGCCGCAACGGGGTCGTGGGTGACCATCACGACCGTGTGGCCGTCCGCGTCGACGACATCGCGCAGAAGCGCGAGCACGCCGCGCCCGGTACGCGAGTCCAGCGCTCCGGTCGGCTCGTCGGCGAAGACCACCTCCGGCCGCGTGACGAGCGCCCGGGCGATCGCGACGCGCTGCTGCTGGCCGCCGGAGAGCTGGGAGGGACGATGGCGCAGGCGCTCGTCGAGCCCCACCCGCGCGGCGACCTCACGCACCTGCGAGCGCCGCGGGCGGCGACCGGCCAGGCGCAGCGGCAGGCCGATGTTCTGGGCGACCGTGAGCGACGGCATCAGGTTGAACGCCTGAAAGACGAAGCCGATCCGCTCGCGCCTGAGGATCGTCAGCCGGCGCTCGCTGAGGTCAGCCAGCTCGGTGTCCCCGAGCGCGACGCTCCCCGACGTAGGACGGTCGAGACCCGCTGCCACATGGAGGAACGTGCTCTTGCCCGATCCCGACGGCCCCATGATGGCGGTGAACGACCCGCGCGCGAGCCCGATGCTGATCTCGTCGAGCGCGACGACCGCCCCCTCGCCCTCGCCATGAACCTTGCGCACGTCGCGCATGGCGATCGCGGGGGCGGCGACGCCGTCGGCCGGGGCTACGCTGAGTTGTCCGTCTCTGCTCGGGTACATGCGGCGACCTCGATGGCTGTAGGGGCACTGATGGAGGACGTGCTGCACTCTGGCCGTCTGAGCGCGGCGCTCCCAGCGGGCCTGCCCGCGTGTTCTGATCCGCGCGCTGGGGCCCGAACAGGGCGGCCAGCCGTACCGTGCGGGCGTCCCGCCGCTCGGCTACAGTCGCCTCGCCGGATGCTCCGTATGACGTCCTCGGAAGCCGGACTCCGCGAGCTCGTCGCCCGCCCGGTTGCGCGCGGTCGCTTTCGGGGGACCAGCCGGGTGATGGCTCGCAGCTACAGCGCGTGGTTCTGGACCGCGCTGTGGATCGCGGCCGCCGCGGCCAGCTTCGCCGCGCTCATCCCCGTGCTCTTCGAGCGCGGTCCGCCGGTTCCCGGGTACTCCGTGATCCACAACCTCTCCGGCGTCTCCTTCGCGGCGTGCGGCCTGATCGCGTGGCGGCGGCGCCCCGACAGCGCGATCGGCCGCATGCTGACCGCCGCCGGCTTCGGCGTCCTCGTGGCGCCGATCCTGCGTCAGCTCGACTCGCCGCTGGCCCAGACGCTCGCCCTGCTGATCGGCGAGCTGTGGATCCTGGCCTTCGCCGCGCTGATCCTGAGCTTCCTGACCGGTGGCCGGCTCGTCTCGGCGATCGACCGCCTGCTCGTCGGGGCATTCTTCGTGGGCCTGTTCGTCCTCCAGCTTGCCATGATGCTGTTCACGGAGCACGAGGACAACCTGCTCCTCGTGCTGCCGGACGCCCAGCTCGCGAGCGCGCTGGCCAAGCTGCAGCTGGCCGTGCTGATCGTCACGTCGCTGGCAGTCGTCGTCGTGGTGAGCGGACGCTGGCGCTCGGCTTCGCGGCCGCGCCGGCGAGCGCTGCTGCCGAGCCTGGGTGGGAGCCTGTGCGCCGTGATGTACGCGGGCTGGCTCGCGAGCCTGCTCGTCGAGTCGCCCGTGATCCCGCTCGTCTGGATCCTGAACACGGCGCTGCTCACGGTCCCGGCTGCGCTGCTGTGGGGCCTGCTGCGCTCGCGGCTCGCGCGCGGAGGGCTCGCGGATCTGCTGCGCGAGCTCGGTACGCGCCGCGGCGTGCAGCTCGAGCTGGGTCTTGCGAGGACGCTCGGGGACCCAGGGCTCGTCTTGGCCTATCGCGTCCCGGGCGAGCGCTCTTACATCGACGGCGGCGGGCAGCCGGTCGCGTTGCCCGCGCCGCACGGCGACCGTACGGCGACGCCGATAGAGCGCGACGGCCGCCAGCTCGGGATGCTCGTCCACGACGCGTCGCTGGACGACGATCCGGAGCTTGTGGAGGCGGTCGCGGCGACAGCCGCGATCGCGCTGGACGACGCCCGACTGCAAGCCGAGTCCGAGGGTCGGCTCGCGGAGCTGCGCGCCTCGCGCGAGCGCATAGTCGCGGCCGGCGACGCCGAGCGGCGACGGCTCGAGCGCAACCTCCACGACGGCGCGCAGCAGCGGCTGGTGTCCGTCGCTCTGCAGCTGCGGATGATCCAGAGCCGTATCCGTGCGGATCCGGCGCTGGCGGAGCAGCTCGTCAGCTCGGCCAGCGACGAGCTCTCCCAGTCGCTCCAGGAGCTGCGCGAGCTTGCACGAGGAATCCACCCGGCGGTGCTGAATCACGGGCTGCAAGCCGCGCTCGAGTCGCTGGCCGCGCGCGCAAGCGTCCCGACGAGGGTCACGTTCGAGAGCCGGGAGCGCCTCCCCGAGTCGATCGAGCTCGCGGCCTACTTCGTCGCCTGCGAGGCGCTGGCCAACGTCGCCAAGTACGCACACGCGACGCAGGCGACAGTCCGCGTCACGCGTCGCGACGGTCTGGCGGTGATCGAGATCGCCGACGACGGCGTCGGCGGTGCCGACGAGTCTGCCGGCAGCGGCCTCCAGGGGCTGGCGGACCGCGTCGCAGCGCTCGACGGCACGCTGCGCATCCTCAGCCCTCCGGGAGCGGGGACCGTGGTCACCGCGGAGTTGCCGTGCGAGTCGTGATCGCCGATGACAGCCGGCTGCTTCGGGAAGGGATCGCATCGTTCGTTCGCGGTGAGGGAATCGAAGTAGTGGCGGAGACCTCCAACCCCGAGGAGCTGCTCGCCGCGGTCGACGAGCATGAACCCGACGTCGCGATCGTCGACATCCGCATGCCGCCGACACAGACCGACGAGGGAATCCAGGCCGCCCACGAGATCCGCCGCCGGCACCCCGCGATGGGCATCGTGCTGCTCTCCCAGCACGTGGAGGTCGGCGTCGCGACTCAGCTGCTGGCCGAGACGCCGCAGCACCTGGGGTATCTGCTCAAGGACCGCGTCACCGACCCCGCCGACTTCGCGAGCTCACTGCGGCGCGTCGCGGACGGCGGCACCGCGCTCGATCCGCAGATCGTCTCCGGACTGCTGGCAGATCCGAAGGAAGCGGGTCGGCTCAGGTCGTTGTCGCCGCGTGAGCGCGCAGTGCTCGAGCTGCTCGCGGAGGGTCGCTCGAACAAGGCGATCGGCGAGAGACTTGCGATCACCCAGGGGGCCGTGCAGAAGCACGTGAGCACGATCTTCAACAAGCTGGGCCTCCCGGCCGGCGAGGACGACGACCGCCGAACCCTGGCCGTGCTCGCATACGTGCTGCCCGAGCCGTGCGCGGAGCCGCAGCGCTAGGCAGGAGCTTCGCCGGGCAACGAGGTCCGTGCCATTTCCTACGCAATGGCCGCACGCCGCCGGCCGCGTCTTGGCGCGCGAGGGGCGAGTCCGAAGTTCGGACGCCAGGCCCGCGTGCTGCCTGCACGACGCGGGGTTCGCCCCCGAGGACGTCCCTCACCGGGCAGATGGAAGCCGCGCGATGAGGAGTCGCTGCCCTGGCCGGCTACGCCGCGAGCACGAACGACAGGAAGAAGCCGGCCGCTGTCGCGAACGCGTTGAGCGGCCGGCCGTGCTCGAATGCCTCGGGCATGAGGGTGTCGGCAAGCGACGCGAGCACGGCGCCCCCGGCGAAACCCAGTGCGACTGCGAGAACCTCGTCACTGAGTCCGCTGCCGATCCCGCGGCCGAGTACGACTGCGAGGGCGAGCAGCGCTGCGCAGGCCAGCCAGGTGAGGATCACGATGCGTGCGCTGCGGCCCTCGCTGCGCATCGCCTGGGCGCCGACCAGCGACTCGGGCAGGTTGGAGAAGAAGATCGCCACGAGCAGCGTGATCGACGCGCCCTCGACGAGCGAGACACCGAGCGCGAGGTTCTCAGGTACTCCGTCCAGCGTGACTGCCGCAAGCAGCGCCCAGCCGACGCCGCCGCGTGCTCCCGCGGCGGCGACCTCGCGGCCTTCGGGCCCGGAATGTCCCGCGACGCGGCGATCGAGAGCGGTGTCGACCGCGACGAACGTGGCCGCACCGGCGAGCAGGCCCAGCCCCGAGCGCACGGCGCCGCCGAGGTGGAAGGCCTCCTCGAAGAGCTCGAACGCGAGCGCTGAGATGAGCGCGCCGCTGGCGAACGCGAGCAGCACGCCGGTCACCATCTTGGGTGCGTCCCAGCGCGCTCCGAGGACCGCCCCGATCACCAGGGCACTCGAAGCGGCCAATCCGTAGAGAACGGCCGTCAGCACGCGGAATGAGTACCCGTCAGGCGTCGTCGCGAACGTGCGATACGCGTCCGTGTGGGTTCGCGCCGGCCGTAGACGATCGCGATCAGCCTCTGGCGGGCCGGCGGCGTACACGGCCGCTGGTGCCCAGCAGGGCGCCGGAGGCGTCCAGCGCCTCGACGCGCACGCTCCTGGCGCGGCCACTGAGCCTGATGGTCGTCTCAAAACCGGTGCGCGGGGCGATCTTCGGCTCGCCGCGGTCCGGGCGCACGCGCCAGCTGGCGACGTCGGTGGCGCCGTTCCAGCTCGCGTGCACGGTCGAGCGGCCGGCGGCGACGCTCGGGGTCCCGGGCGCGTCGGCCGCCCAGGGCATCCTGTAGGCGCGGTAGGACTCGACGCCCTCGGTCGCGAAGTGCGCGTCGAAGACGGTGCGGCCGTCTGCGTCGAACTCGGTGAAGTAGGGCTGCAGGCCGCCCCAGCCGATGAACGCGCCATCGCCCTCGAGCGGCTGCATCGAGCCCTGCGTCGGAGACAGCAGCCCGTCGGGGTGCTCGAACTTCTCGACCAGCGAGGCGGTCCGCTCGTCCTCGTCGAGTGCGAGCCGGATGCCGCGTGAGCTGCGGCCGCGTGCCGGCAGGTCCTCGGCGACGTTGTCGAACAGCGTGATCGTGCCGTTCGGCCCCGGGCGTGCGTCGTGCTGGAGCTTGAACGTGGTGCCCGGCCCCATGTCGAACGTGCTCTCCTTTCCGCCCAGGCGCCAGAGCAGCTCGCCGGTGCCGCGGTCGATCTTGTAGACGGCGTTGGTGTGACGCGCGGAGACGATGAAGTTGCCGTCGCTGTCGAGCGCGATCGAGTTGAGGTGATACGGGTCATGCACCTTGCCGCGCTCTCTGGGGGCCGGCCGGTAGGACTCACCGAGACCGATCGTCCCGAGCGTGTGCCACTCGAACAGCACGGCCCCGGATTCGACGTCGATCTCTTGGACCACGTTGGTCTCGAGCAGTCCGTCGCTCCGGCCGCCCAGCTTGGAGAGATCCCAGGGCACGATCAGATAGCTCATCACGAGCGCCGTGCCTGCCGGCGTCAGCAAGAACTCGTGCGCGTCGAGGTCATAGCCGTTTCCGGCGCGGACCGTTGCCACCGGCTCGTAGTCGGCGTTCACGATCCGTCCCACTCCGGTGCCGCGGTATGTCGCCATCCGTCCCTGCCACCAGGTCAGCACGGGCTGCCCGCGATATTCCTGGGCCCGGAAGTCGAACGCCTGCTGGTCACCCGCGAGCGGCTTGAACCAGACGGGCTCACCGGCGCCGTCGAGGATCATCGGTCCCTGCTGCGTGGGCCCGCGCTTGGGCGCCACGAACACCATGCCCGAGGCCGGGCGCCTATCGGCCGCGTCGACCACGACCGCCGGCGGCCGCAGGTCAGGTCGCGAGCGGAAGCGCCGGACGCCTTTGTCGCCGGGCGGCTTCGCCTTGTCGAAGGCGGGCGCCGGCGCCGAGACCGAGCCCGCGATCACAAATGTGCTGCGCTGCTCTCCCGCGCCCGCCACGTCGATCCCGGCATCGACCGTGACACGCTCCCCAGGCGTGAACGGCCGCTCCGGCTCGAACACCGCCCCGCGCCCGTCGCGGTGCCGGCGCAGCTCGCCCCGGTGCGGGCCGCTGCGCGACCCGGTCACCGTGACCGCTTCCACCTCGGCGGTACCGGCGCCGCGCAACGTGATCGCCGTCTCGGGCGAGGCGGCGAGGGTGCGCGCGTCCGGATAGACGCTGACAACCGGCCCGGAGCCACCGCCGCTCGCCCACACGGCCACAACCGCGGCGCCGGCCGCGACGAGCCCTGTACCGGCCAGTAATCCGGCGCGCCGAGCGCGACGCGGAGCACGAGAAGCGTCGAGCGTCACGCGACGGCGGATGCTAACGCCTGGCCCGACGGGGCCGGCGCGCCCGCGCATCTTCGACGCGGGCGCTCCCGAGCGGTTCCGGAAACTCCCGAGATCGGTGGCGGGTCAGGCGAATCCGGGTAGCCGCAGGTTTTGCGCGGGTCGCTCGGCCGACGTCCCCGGCGCCGGCTGGATCAGCGCGTCGGCGACCGCCCCAGTGGCGAACGCATAGACCGCTTTGTGAGTGACGTCGATGACGAGCTCCCGCCGGGGCCACGAGAGTGGGGGCGCCCCGACGCCGGTCCTGTTCTCGAGCGTCTGGTCGATGGCGAGCCGCATCCAGGTGTGCAGGAAGGAGGCCGTCGGACCGCGCAGGTTCGCCGCCGCCATCGCACCGCGCAACGCGCCGGCCGTCGCTGCGGTCCCGAAGTGCATTCCAAGGTTGCGTGCGATGCGGTCGCTGTCGGGATCGCGGAGGCCGACGAGGTGCGCGAGCGTGCGCCCGGGCACGTACGAGTCCGGCCGGCCCGTCAGCGCCTGCTCGGCCTTTTCGATCACGGTCATCACCGCGCCGCCGACCAGACCCGCTGCGACTCCCCTCGAGAGCGTGCGTGCCAGGGACGACCTCATGAGAGCGGCTTTCCGCCGGTGACGCCGATGACCTCGCCGTTGATGTAGCTGGACTCCTGCGAGGCGAGAAAGACGTACACGGGCGCGAGCTCGGCCGGCTGGCCGGCGCGCTTCATCGGCGATTCCTCGGCCCCGAAGTCCTCCACCTTCTCCTCGGGCATCGTTGCCGGGATGAGCGGAGTCCAGATCGGCCCGGGCGCGACGGCATTGACACGGATGCCCTTCTCGATCGCCTCCTGCGCGAGGCCCTTGGTGAAGTTGACGATCGCCGCCTTGGTCGCCGCGTAGGCCAGCAACATCGGGGCTGGCTGGTAGGCCTGTATCGAGGCGGTGTTGATGATCGTCGCACCTGGTCGCATGTGCTGCAGCGCGGCCTTGCAGGTGTGGAACATCGCGAGGATGTTGACGGCGAACGTACGCTCCAGCTCGTCCTCGGAGATGTCGGCAAGGCCTTCGCGCGCCATCTGGTAGGCGGCGTTGTTGACGAGGATGTCGACGCCGCCGAGCTCACTGGCGGACTGCTCGACCAGCGCTCGGCAGTAGCTGCTGTCCTGAAGGTCGCCCGGCAGCTGGAGCGCGGTGCGGCCGGCCTCGCGCACCACACGCGACGTCTCGTCGGCGTCGCTCTGCTCCGCCTCGAGGTAGGAGATCGCGACGTCGGCGCCTTCGCGGGCGAACGCGAGCGCGACGGCGCGGCCGATACCGGAGTCGCCGCCCGTCACGATCGCCCTGCGACCCTCGAGCTTGCCCGTGCCGCGGTAGCTCTGCTCGCCGAAATCGGGCGCCTGGCTCATCTCACCCTCGATCCCGGGGTGCTCGATCTGGTCGGCGGGGAGCGAGTCCGGGTGTTGCTCGGTCGGGTCCTGAACGCGGTGCTGGTCCTGGCTCATAGATGAACGGCCCTTTGGCTTCGAGATCCAAGTAGGAGGTGCCTTACCCAATCGGCGACGGTGTGCCTCACTACCCCCCGGACCGTTTGAGCGTCCTGAAAGTGATCGAGTAGCGCAGGTCCGTGGTGGCCGGGATGGAGTGTTGCCACGACCAGCGCGCCTTGCCCGACAGCAGATACGCCGACCTGGGCGCAAGCTCGATCGCGGCGGTGCTGCGGACACCTCCGACGGTGCGCTGAAATCGCATGCGGCAAGGTGCGAGCAGCGAGACGCCGACGATCCTGGAGCCGAACATCGGAGCGTCGCGGTGCCATCCGATCCCGGCACCTTGCGGGTAACGCGACACCAGGATCTGGACTAGATCGGCCGGGTCTCGCTCCATCAGCGCCCCGCAGCGGTCACGGAGCCAGGCCATCGACGCCGGCAGCGGCTCGGCCGGAACGAGCGCGCCAGTCTCGTAGTCGTAGTCGAGGCCGAAGTGACGCACCGTCCGCCGTGCCGTCTGGCCGCGCATCTCGAGCGTGCGGAACTCGACCGCTTCGAGCTCCTCCAGCAGTTGGCGCTCCTCCGCGGCGCTGACGAAGTCCTCCCGGCACACCAGGCCCTCCGGCAAGTGCTCCATCGCGGCCACTCCCAGCGCGCCTAATCCTCGTCCGGCTTGCGTGCCTCCGCGAGCGGAGTGCGCGACGTGTGCGGCACCTTTCCGCCGCCGTCGCCGCTGATCGGCGGATCAGCCAGGACGGACAAAGCCGGCGAGCATCTCCCCAAGCTCGATTTGGGCGACTCCGGCGTTGACTGCCGGATCGCCTGCGGCGAACGCGCGTAGGGCTTCCTCGTCATCGGCCTCTACGACACCGAGGCCCCACGATCCCGTGGCATCGAGCACCGGGCCGAAGATCACCATCTGGCCCGAGTCGAGATACGGCTGCCAGTAGGCGGCGTGGCGTCCCATGACGGCGCGCTCCTCGTCGGTCATGTCGAGGGCAAAGGTCGGACGAGAAGCGATGAGCCTGAAGACGAAGGTGCTCATACATCGAGTGTATGAGCCGACGCTCTTCGAGCATCGGGTCGTTGCGCGTTCCAAGTTTGGGCGACGGATGAAAGTCAAGTCGGCTTGCTGCGCGACCTCCGGCGATGGGAGACTCGAGGCGGGCGCGGGCGACGACGAGTCAAAGCGCAGACCTTGGGCCGGTGGTCTGCCGCGCGACTTGCTCGCTTGACGAGCCACTTGATGCGCGGCCCGGTGTCGCGCTCGCGCCCGTCGTTTGCTGGCGGTCTTTGATGGTGCGTTCGTAGGCGCGCTGGGCCTGGAGGGCGAGCTCGCGTTCTGCGTCGCGTATCGCGTCGTTGGCCTTCCAGATGCCGCGGGCGCCTCGGTAGCGCTCGGCGCCGGCCTGAATCTCGAGGCGGCGCATCTTCTTCTTGGTCAGCGACGGCTGGGCGAACGCGTAGTCCTCGCCGCGCGTGAGCAGGCACCAGAACAGGCAGGCGAGCTTGCGCGCCGTCGCGACGATCGCGATCGAGTAGCCGCGGCGTGCTTTGACGCGCTTGTAGAAGCCGGCGAGCGGGCCGGGCTGGCGGACGACCGACCAGCACGCCTCGACAAGCGCGTGGCGG
>DASQMT010000141.1:0-10593 GCA_035645355.1 Solirubrobacteraceae bacterium
GGCGCCGCGTCCGTTGCAGGAGATCAGCAACGCTCCGGCCGGCGCGCGCCCGCCGAGCGCCTGCATCCGCGCGCCCAGCGCCTCGCGCAGGTCGCGATCGGCGCTCGAGGCGTCGCGCGCGTGCAGGCGCACGACCTGTCCGGGCCGCACGTCGCTGCCGACGGCGACCCGACCCGTGTCGGGGTCGGCGCCGACAAGGCCGCGGACGAGAAAGTCGCCCTGGACGTAGTCGGGCTTGTTCGGGTCGATGACGATCCCCATGAGCAGCCCGCCCTGGACCAGTCGCAGGTCGTCCACGGTCAGCGCCTCGATCGTCTCGCGCAGCTTCTCCAGCGCGGGTCGCCCGGCCAGCTCGCCGATCACCGCACCCTCGCACGCGGTGATGGTCAGCTCCGGGCCGATCGGGGCGGCGCCCTGTGACACGCAGGGCAGGATCTCGACGCCGTCGAAGCGCACGCCCACGGCACCGGAGGTGAGCACCTCGTCGCCGAACAGGAGCGGGGTCTCGGAGTCGGGCGAGCGCGCAGACGCGAGCCCACCCAGCAGCGGCAGCATCGGCGCAGTGGCCGAGAGCTCGCGCAGCACGGCGTCCGTGGGGAAGGTGAACGGGTCGGCGAGCAGCAGCGCGCCGTCGGCGCCGGCCAGGCCGGGCAGGCCGCTGACCACGCCGTCGCCCTCACCGAGCGGCTCGAGCTCGGCGTGGAACGGCTCCGCCGATCCGCCGTCGAGCGACGCGGCCCAGACCGAGACCGCCGTGCCGTGCTCGACCTCGCGCATCTCACCGATCACGCCTGCCGCGCCACAGCCGACCAGCTCCGCGGGCGCGAGTGTCGAGTGGACGCCCTCGAGTGTCGCCTCGGGCGCCGCGAGATGCGCTCCGGAGGCGAACACGACTGCCAGGTCGCACGGCCGGCCGCCCAGCGCGTCGCGCGCCGACGCTGCCGCCTCGGCGGCGCCGAAGCGCGCATCCGGCTCCGTCGAGAGCCCGCTGCCGATGCGTACGCCCATCGCCACGGACCTTACCTCCCGCGGGCCCGTCGCCTGCGATCCTGAGCGCCGTGGCTGCGCTGCCGCTCGTCGCCCTGTTCGGGCCCACCGGCGTGGGCAAGACCGACGTCGCGCTCGAGCTGGCGGAGCTGCTGCGCGGCGAGTGCGAAAGCCCCGTCGCGGTGTCGGCCGACGCGCTGCAGCTCTATGCGGGGCTCGAGCTGCTCACCGGCGCGGCATCGGCGGCGCAGCGCGAGCGGCTGGAGCATCGGCTGCTCGGCATCCTGCCGCTCACCGCGCGCGCCACCGCCGGAGACTACGCGCGTCGCGCGCATGCGGAGATCGACGGCCTGGTCGCGCAGGGACGGCGCCCGCTGGTCGTCGGCGGCACCGGGCTCTACCTGCGCGCCGCGCTCGCCGACCTCGACCTGCGGCCGCCGCCGGACCCACGGGTGCGCGAGCGCTACGCGCGACGGCTCGCGGACGAGGGGGTGCGCAAGCTGCACGGCGACCTGCTCGCGCGCGACCCGGCGGCCGCGGCCGCGATCGCGGTCAGCGACAGCCAGCGCGTGCTGCGCGCCCTCGAGCTGCTCGACGCGGGGGAGGAGGCGCCGGGCGGCCCGCAGCTGTGGACCGCCGAGACCCGTCACCCCACGCTGCTGGTCGCGCTCACGATGGAGCGCGAGGCGCTCTATCGGGCGATCGATGCGCGCGTCGAGGCGATGGTCGAGGCCGGCGCCGTCGACGAGGTCCGCCGCGCCGACGCCGCCGGAGCGTCGCCCTCCGCGCGCAAGGCGCTCGGCTTCGAGGAGCTCCTGCGCGGCGACGTCGAGGGCATGCAGCGGCGCACGCGCCGCTACGCCAAGCGCCAGCTCACCTGGTTGCGCAAGCTGCCGGGGACGCTCACGCTCGAGGTCACCGACCGCTCGCCGGAGAGCGTCGCCGGCGAGGTGCACCGCGCTCTGCGCCTGGCGGCGCCGCGGCGGGCATGATGGCGCCGATGCGGTTCGAGAAGTGGCAGGCGCTCGGCAACGACTACCTGATCTTGGAGGCCTCACAGCTCGGCTTCGCCCTGACGGCGACGGCGGTGCGGCGCCTGTGCGACCGCCACACGGGGCCGGGCGCCGACGGTGTGCTCGAGCTGTCGCCGCCGGACGCGCCCGGCTTCGTCGCGCGGCTGCGGATCTTCAATCCCGACGGATCCGAGGCCGAGCTGTCGGGCAACGGCGCCCGCGAGGCGATCATGTACCTCCGCCGCTCGGGCTGGACCGAGCAGGACGAGTTCGCGATCCAGACCGCAGCAGGGGAGATCCGGCCCACGATCCTCGGGCCGAGCACGTGCCGCGTCGACATGGGCGCCGCGCGCCTGCGCTCGGAGCACTTCCCGGGCGGCGGCCCCGACGGCGCCGGCGAGGTCGGCGGGCAGCGCTTCCGGCACGTCGCGATCGGTAACCCGCAGTGTGCGATCCGCGTCGCCGGCGTCGAGCAGTTGCGCGCGCTCGACCTGCCCGCGATCGGTCCGGCGATCGAGCACGACCCGCGATTCCCCAACCGCACGAACGTGTCGTGGTGGTGCGACACCGGGCCGGGCGTGATCCGCGCGCGCATCTTCGAGCGCGGGGTGGGCGAGACGCGCTCGTCGGGCACCGGCGCCTGCGGTGCGGCGGTGTCCTACGTGCTCGAGGGCGGTGAATCGCCCGTGACGGTGCGGCTCGACGGCGGCGAGCTGAAGGTCGCGGTCAACGCGTCACTGCGCGTCCAGCTCACCGGCTGGGCGCTGCCGGTCTACCGTGGTGAGCTCAGCGAGGAGCTGGTCGCCGAGCTGCGCGGGGCCGGGCCGGGCGACGTCGACGAGGCCCCGCTGCGAGCGTAGTAGTTTCCGGCGCGATGACCGAGCCGATCCGGCAGGGCGCCTGGGGCTACGGGCTCGCGACGCTGAGCGAGCCGGGCGGGCGCGTGCTCGACAGCTGGTTTCCCGATCCGCAGCTCGGCGGCGGCGCGCCCGCTGGGCCGGGGTCGCGCGTCCTGGGAGCCGGCGAGGCGGAGGGCGACCTCGCCGCCGCGACCGGCCACGACGAGTGGCGCGGCGTGCGCACGGTCGCCGTGTTGACGGTGATCGGCACGCTGGCCGAGCCGCCTGCGGACGCGCACGACGGCTACCTGCGCCTGCAACTGCTCTCGCATCGCCTGATCCGCCCGCACCAGGCCGACCTGAGCGGGCTGTTCGGCGTGCTGCCCAACGTCGCCTGGACGAGCGCGGGTCCCGTCGAGCCGGCGGCGCTGAACCGCGTGCGGATGACCTTCCGCGCGGCCGGTCGGCCGTTCGCGGTCACCGCGGTCGACAAGTTCCCGCGGATGACCGACTACGTGGTGCCGTCCGGCGTCCGGATCGCCGACGCGGACCGCGTGCGTCTGGGCGCGCACCTGGCCGAGGGCACGACGGTCATGCACGAGGGGTTCGTCAACTTCAACGCCGGCACCCTCGGCGCCTCGATGGTCGAGGGCCGGATCTCGGCCGGCGTGGTCGTCGGGGACGGCTCGGACATCGGTGGCGGCGCCTCGATCATGGGCACGCTCTCGGGCGGCGGCAGCGCGGTGATCTCGATTGGCGAGCGCTGCCTGCTGGGCGCGAACGCCGGTCTCGGGATCTCGCTCGGCGACGACTGCATCGTCGAGGCGGGGCTCTATGTCACGGGCGGCTCGCGCGTCGCGCTGCCGGACGGCGCGGTCGTCAAGGCCGCCGAGCTGAGCGGCGCCGACGGGCTGCTGTTCCGGCGCCACTCCCAGACCGGCGCGATCGAGGCGCTGGCGCGCAGCGGGCGCTGGGCCGGGCTGAACGCCGCGCTGCACGCGAACCAGTAGCTCCGACTCGGATCGGGGGCTACAGCAGCCTGCCGAGCCGCTCGGCGGCGCGCTCGCACTCGGCGAGCGTCGGCACGAGCGCGAGCCGCAGGTAGCCGGCGCCGGCGGGGCCGAAGAAGGAGCCGGGCGCGAGCACTATGCCGTCGGCCAGCAGCCGCTCGGCGAGCTCGTCGGCCCCCGGTCCGGCGTCGAGCCACAGAAAGAACGTCGCGTCGCCGCCCGCGTTGCGCAACCCGCCCGCCGCCAGCACGTCGAGCAGCACCTCGCGCTTGGCGCGGTAGGAGGCGCGCACCTGCTCGACGTGCTCCTCGTCGCTCCAGGCCGCGACCGCCGCGCGCTGGATGAACTCCTGCGGCGCCGTGCCCACGTTCGGCCGGTAGCGCTTGAGCAGCGCGATCAGCGCCGGATCGCCGGCCATGAAGCCCGAGCGGTAGCCCGGCATCGAGGAGCGCTTGGAGAGCGTGTTGAAGACGAGCACACCGCTCAGGTCGCCGACCTCCAGCTGCGACACGGGCGGCTCGGCGCCGAAGAAGATCTCGGAGTACGCCTCGTCGGAGGCGATCACGAAGTCGTGCTCGCGCGCGAGCTCCGCCGCACGCTCGTAGAGCGAGCGCGGAGCCGTCGCGGCGCTCGGGTTGTTCGGGTAGTTGAGCCACAGCACCGCCACGTCGCGCCATGTCTGCGGCGCGACCGCGTCCAGATCGGGCAGGAAGCCGGACTGCTCGCGCACCGGCAGCTCGAGCACGCGCTTGCCGGCGAACAGCGCGCCGCGCTCATAGACCGGGTAGGCCGGCGCGGGAATCGCCACCTGACCGCCGCCGAGCACCTGCGCGAGGTGGAAGATCGCCTCCTTGGAGCCGAGCGTCGGCAGCACCTGCGTGTCGGGGTCGAGCGCGACGCCGAAGCGGCGCTGCACCCAGCCCGCGATCGCGGCACGCAGCTCGGGCAGGCCGTCGGACCGGGGGTACGTGGAGAGCGGCGCGAGCGCCGCGACGAGCGCCTCGCGGATGAAGGCCGGCGTCTGCTCACGTGGCTCTCCGATGCCGAAGTCGATCAGGTCGGCGCCCGCCGCGAGCAGCCGCTGCTTGGCATCGGCCAGGCGCACGAAGGGGTACGTCTCCAGTCCGGTGAGCGTGCCGGCGATCTTCATGGCGCAGCGCTCGCGAAGCGCCGCAGCACCTCGTAGGCGCGCACGAGCAGCGCGATCTCGACCGACTCGTCGCGGCGGTGGGCCTGCGCCGGCTCGCCGGGGCCGAAGTTGACCGCCGGTAGCCCGGCCAGCCCGAACTCGGCCACCGGCGTCCAGGCCTGCTTGGGGGCGCGCACGAGGTCGCCCGCTGCGACCAGCGCATCGACGAGCCGTCCCGTGGCGACGGCACCCGAGGGCGCGCTCGACTCGATCCGCAGCTCGCCGTGGCCGGCGCACAGCTCCGCGAGGCGCGCCTCCGCCTCCGCGGCGCTGCGACCCGGCGCGTAGCGGAAGTTGACGCCGCACTCGACCCGGTCGGGGATCACGTTGGCGGCGATCCCGCCCGCGATCGTCGTCACGCTCGCGACCTCGACGAACTCCAGCCCGTCGAAGACGTGCGCGACCGGCGGCTGCGCGGCGAGCGCGAGCACGCCCGCGGCTGCGCGCTCGATCGCGTTGTCGGCGGCCCACGGCCGCGCGGAGTGCCCCGAGCGCCCCGTGAACGTCCAGGCCGCGTTGACGTTGCCCAGGCAGCCGGCGTGCAGCTCGCAGGCGGTCGGCTCCATCATCACGACCAGCTCGGCTTCGAGCGGCTCGCGCGCGAGCAGCGGCAGCAGCGCCGAATCCTGCGCCGGCAGCTCCTCGCGCCCGAAGAACAGGCCGCGGAACGGCTCCTGGGCGAGGAGCAGCTCGATCATCACGGCGAGCGCGCCCTTCATGTCGCTCGCGCCGAGGCCGTGCACGCGCCCGCCGTCGATGCGGCCGGGCCGGTTGCCCTGCGCCGGCACGGTGTCGAAGTGACCTGCGAGCAGCAGCGCCGCTGCCGGATCGCCGGCCAGCACGCAGCTGTCGCCGAGATCGCGCACCGCGACGCCGCCCTCGCGCAGCAGTGCCGCGACGTGCGCCGCGAGCAGCTCCTCGTCGCGCGACTCCGACGCGATGTCGACCAGCTCGAGCGTCCGCGCGGCGAGCCGCTCTGCGAGGTCCGGCACGCGGCGCACAATAGCCCGGCACGCATCTATCTACACTCAGGGGCAGTGGAGAAGACCCGCTCCGGACGCACGACCCAGTCGCGCTATGCGCCGCCGCCGAAGCCCGGTCGCGCCAAGCAGCGGGCCTACGTGATCGGAGCGCTGCCCGACGGGGACCTCGCCGAGCTCAAGGAGCTGCTGCGCACGGCCGGCGTCGCCGTCGCAGGGGAGCTGATCCAGAAGCGCGACCAGCCACATCCGAACCTCTATCTCGGCCCGGGCAAGGTCGAGGAGCTCAAGGGGCTGATCGAGCAGGCGGACGCCAACCTGGTCGCCTGCGACGACGAGCTCACCCCGCGCCAGGAGCGCAACCTGGAAAAGGAGATCGGGGTGCCGGTGATCGACCGCACCGCCGTGATCCTCGACATCTTCGCCGTCCATGCGCGCTCGGCGGCCGGCAAGCTGCAGGTGGAGCTCGCGCAGCTCGAGTACAACATGGCGCGGATGCGCGGGCTCTGGACGCATCTCGAGCGCCTCGGCGCAGGTCGCGGCGTCGGCGGCATCGGGACCCGCGGTCCGGGCGAGTCCCAGATCGAGACCGACCGCCGGCTGGCGCGCGACCGGATCACCGCGCTGCGCCGGCAGCTCGAGGGCGTACGCGCCACGCGCGCGACGCAGCGGGCCGAGCGCGAGCGCGCGCACCTGCCGACGGTCGCGCTCGCGGGCTATACGAACGCGGGCAAGTCGACGCTGCTGAACGCGCTCACCGGCGCCGACGTCGGGGTGCGCGACCGGCTCTTCCACACGCTCGACCCGACGACGCGCACGCTGCGGCTCGAGGGCCGCACCTATCTGCTGACCGACACCGTCGGCTTCATCCGCAAGCTGCCCCACCAGCTCGTCGACGCGTTCGCCGCGACGCTCGAGGAGACGCAGCGCGCCGACCTGCTGCTGCACGTCGTCGACGCCAGTGCGCCCGAGGACGAGCTGCCGGCGATGACGCGCGCCGTCGAGGACGTGCTGCAAGAGATCGGCAGCGGCGAGCAACCGCGCCTGCTCGTGCTCAACAAGGCCGACGCGCTCGACGACGAGCGCCGCCGCGAGGTTGCGTTCCTGCACCCGGACGCCGTGCTCGTCTCGGCGCTGACAGGTGAGGGGCTCGACGCGCTCGGGGAGCGGATCGCGGCCGAGTTCGAGCGCACGCTGCGCGACGTCGAGTTGCTCGTGCCGTTCTCCGAGGGCGGGACGCTGTCGGAGCTGCACGATCTCGCGGGCGAGCTCGAGCGCGTGGACACGGACGACGGCGTGCGGGTCAGCGCGCGGCTGCCGGCGGTGGTCGCGGAGCGCTATGACCGCTATGCGGCCAACGGCAACGGCAGCCCGGGCTAGCCGCACCTCGCGACACAGGTAGGCCCGAGCGCGCGGGCGCCGGTGCGCTGGGAAGCTGGATACCAGCACCCAACCACGCCACCCGGAGACACCATGCAAGACGTCGCGACGGGCCGTCCCGCCCGCAGATCCAACGGGCCACGCATCGCCGCGATCGTCGCGGCCGGCCTGCTCGCCCTCCTATCGCTCGGCTTCCTGGCCGGCGGCGGCGTGCTGATCTGGGCCGATTCCAAGAAGGACGAGCAGGGCTACCTCTCGACCGCGACGGAGCGCTTCAGCACCACCACCCCGGCGCTCGTGACCGAGCGCCTCGACCTCGATCTCGACGGCGCGGAGTCACTCGTCGACGACGACCTCTACGGCGGGGTCCGGGTGCGGGCCGAATCGAACGACGGCAAGCCCGTGTTCGTCGGCGTCGCCCGCTCCCGTGACGTGGCGCGCTACCTGCGCGGCACCGCGCACGACCTGATCACCGACGTCGAGTACTCGCCGTTCCAGGTCGACTACCGCACCAGCGCCGGGGGCCGCGCCCTGTCCGCGCCCGGCAAGCAGCGCTTCTGGGCGGCGACCGCACAGGGCGATGGCGCGCAGCTGCTCGACTGGGATGTCACGGAGGGCAACTGGTCCCTCGTGGTGATGAACGCGGATGGCTCGGCGGGAGTCGACGCCGACGTGAGCGCGGGCGCTAGCCTCGGCTTCCTCGACGAGGCCGGCAAGATCTCCCTGACGACCGGCTTCGTGCTGCTGTTCCTCGCCGGCGGGCTGCTGTTCGCAGGCGTGCGCCCGCGCCGCGACGCGGCGCTCGGCGGCACGGGTCAGGCGGCCGTCGCGGCCGCCTGATCAGCGCCGGCCGGAGGAGCCGAAGCCGTGTGATCCGCGCTCGGTCACGGGCAGCTCGGTGACCACCGCCAGGTCCGGCGCCCAGTACGGCACGAGCAGCAGCTGCGCTATGCGGTCGCCGACCTCGACCATGTAGCGCCGCTCGCTCACGTTCTGCAGGATCACCCCGATCTCGCCGCGGTAGCCCGGGTCGATCAGCCCCGGGGCATTGAGCAGCCCGATGCCGTGTTCCAGCGCCAGGCCCGAGCGGGGCGTGACCAGGCCGGCGACGCCCCCGGGCAGCGCGACAGCGATGCCGGTTCCGACGAGCCGCCGGCCCGCCGGCGGGATCGAGACGCGCTCCGTGGAGCGCAGGTCGTAGCCGGCGTCGCCGCTGCGCATGCGCGCCGGCGCGATCGCGTCCGGATGCAGCAGGCGGATCTCCAGCGTGTCGGTTAGCGCGTCGATCATGCGATCCACGGTAGGCGGGCGAGCGGCGGAACTCGACCGGCGAGCCCGGAAGCAGCGACGGTTTCAGTGCTCGCGAGCGGGCCGGCAGACGACCGCGGCCGACGCGCACGTCGCGACCGCGAGCGCGACGTCCTCGTCGGCAATGCCGCGCAGGTCGGGGTGGTCGCGGTCGATCGCGATCGCGCCGGCGTCGTCGAGGCCGAGGCTGGCGCGCCCGTTGCGGGCCAGCTCGCCCCAGAGGTCGCCGTAGCGGGCCAGCAGGGCGTGGCGGGTGCGGCGCTCGCGGCGGGCGAGCGTCTCGAGCTCGCGCGACTCCTCGAACGGATCGACGCGCACCTGCGAATCGGTCCCGATCGCGATCCGCACGCCGGCGTCGCAGTACGTGAGCGCCGGAAAGTGACCGTCGCCGAGGCTCCCCTCGGTGGTCGGGCAGGAGACGACGATCGTGTCGCTCGCGGCGATCCGGCGCACGTCGCCCGCTTCGACGTGGATGCCGTGGATCAGGCTCGTGCGCGGACCGAGGAAGCCGCTGCGGTCGAGCAGCTCGACGGGGGAGATGCCGTGCTCGGCGCGGCACTCCTCGAGCTCGCGCGGCTGCTCGTGCGCGTGCACGTGGCGCACGAGCCCGTGGCGCTCGGAGTAGGCGGCGATCGCCTCGAGCCAGCTCGCAGGCACCGCCCGCACGCTGTGGGCGGCGACGCCGACGCGGACGCCGTCGCGGCTCTCCGCCCAGGCCCGCAGCCCGTCCACGCGCGCGAGGAACGTCTCGGCGCTCGGGTCGCAGAAGCGGCGCTGGCCGGCGGACGGGGGCAGGTCGCGGCCGTCCCAGCCAGCGCGGTTGTAGGCGGCGGGGAGCAGCACGATCAGCAGCCCGGCGGCGCGCGCCGCCTCCGCCACGGCGATCGCCATCGCGTTGGGCTCCTCGTACGGTGTGCCGTCGGGCTGGTGGTGGACGTAGTGGAACTCTCCGACCGCCCCGTAGCCGGCGGCGGCCATCTGGGCGTACACGCGCTCGGCGACGTCGTGCATCGAGTCGGGGTCGTGGCGACCGGCCTGCGCGAACATCGCTTCGCGCCACGACCAGAAGTCGTCCGCGGCGTGGGCTTCGGGCGCGGGCCGCTCGGCGGCGCCGCGCAGGTCGCGCTGGAAGGCGTGCGAGTGCGCGTTGACCATCGCGGGCAGCTCGTGCGGGTTCATGCCGGCGCTCTCCCTGTCACCCGCTCAAACCCGCCCCTCGTCGACATAAGCGCCCATATGACGCTTATATCGACGAGGGCCCGGCCGGACGCGGTCATGCGAGCCTCGCGAGCGCTCGCTGGACCACCGTGGCGGCCACCGCCGCGTCTTCGAGCTCGACGTGCTCCTCGGGCGCGTGGCTCACCCCGGTCGCGTTGCGCACGAAGACCATCCCGGCCGGCAGGCACTGGGCGAGGATCCCGGCGTCGTGGCCGGCGAAGCACACGAGCCGCGGGAGCTCGCCGATCGCGTCCAGCACCGCGCGGTCGAACGTCACACCCTCTGTGTGCGATGCGGTGGCCAGCTCGATCTCCACGCCGGAGCGCGCGGCCAGGTCGGCCGCCGCTGCCTCCAGCGCGTCGCGCCAGCCCGTCAGCCGCTCGGGGTCGGGAGTTCGGCCGTCGATCCACAGGCGCACGCCCGAGGGAACGGTCGTGAACGCGTTCGGCTCGACCAGCATGCGCGCGGCGGTGACGAGGAAGTCGGGGTCTCCGTCGACCAGCTCGTCGGCGGACACGATCACGCGCGCCGCGGCGGCAAGCGCGTCGCGGCGCTCGGCGCGGCGCGTCGTGCCCGCATGGTCGGCACGGCCCGCGAACGTCAGCGCGAGCCGCATCCGCGACGCCAGCGCGCGCACCGCGCCGGCTGGGGCGCCGAGCCGCTCGAGGT
>DASQMT010000142.1:0-4789 GCA_035645355.1 Solirubrobacteraceae bacterium
GATGCCGGGCGTGCGGATCATGCGTCGCGCGCGCCCTTGAGCGCCTGGGTGATCAGGTCCTCGGGGGTCTCGCCGGGCGCGCCGTCGAGCAGCTCCTCGGCCTCCTCGGGCGAGAATCCGAGCCCCACGAGGCCCTCGCGAGCGAGCAGCCGCGGGTCGTCACCGCGCGCGACGCGGATCGGATCGCCCGACGGCGCCGCGCCGACCTTCTCGCGCAGCTCGACGACGATCCGCTCGGCGGTGCGCTTGCCGATCCCCTGGACCGCCTGCAGCCGCGCTGTGTCGCTCGCCGCGACGGCCGCCAGCAGCTCGCGCGGCGTGCCACCCGACAGCACAGCCAGCGCGACCTTCGGCCCGACCGACTGCACGCCGATCAGCAGCAGGAAGAGGTCGCGCTCGGCCTCGGTCGCGAACCCGTAGAGCGCGAGCGCATCGTCGCGCACGATCAGATGCGTGTGGAGCGTCGCGTGCTTGCCGATCGCCGGCGTCTGGCGCAGCGTCTCGGCCGACACCGCCAGCCTGTAGCCGACACCGCCGCACGACACGACCACGTGGTCGGTGCGCCGCACCGCGACCTCGCCGGAGAGCAGCGCGATCATGCCGCGCCTCCGCCTTGCGCGGCACTCGCGAGGAGCCCGCTGGGTGAGCTGCGCCGCACCGCCGCCCGCAGCGCGGCGCCGTTGGCATGGCAGATCGCCACCGCGAGCGCGTCGGCCGCGTGGTCGGGGGCGGGCAGGGCCTCGAGCGCGAGCAGCCGCTGCACCATCCGCTGTACCTGGCCCTTCTCCGCCCGGCCCGAGCCACAGACGGCGGCCTTGACCTGCTGTGGGGTGTAGGACGAGCACCGCACGCCGCGCTGCCCGGCCGCGAGGATCACCGCGCCGCGCGCCTGCCCGACCGCGAACGCCGAGCGCGCATTGGCGCCGAAGTAGAGGTCCTCGACAGCCAGCGACTCGGGGCTGTACGTGTCGATCAGCTCGCCGACGCGCGCATGGATGATCGCCAGCCGCTCGCCCGCCGCCAGCGACGCCGACGTCTCGATCGTCCCGCCGTCGAGCGCGACGAGCCGCCCCGCGCTGCGCGCCACGACGCCATAGCCCGTATTGGCGGTGCCGGGATCGATGCCGAGGACGACCATGCCAGGGAATTCTCCGCCCCCGGCCGGACGCCTTCAGATACTCAGCCTGCCACCCGCTCGAGCACGGCAGCGTCGACCTCGAAGTTCGCGTGCACGGCATCGACGTCGTCGAGGTCCTCCAGCGTGTCGATCAGCCGCATCAGCTTGATCGCCCCGTCCTCGTCGAGCTCGACGCGGGTCTTCGGGAGCGGCGCCACCTCGGCGCTCTCGAGCTCCACCCCGGCCGCGTCGAGCGCGGCACGCACGGCAGTGATGTCGGACGGCTCGCATGTGATCTCGAACAGCTCCTCGTCCGTGCCGATGTCCTCGGCGCCGGCGTCGATCGCGACCATCAGATCATCCTCGGAGTAGCGCTGGCCGTCGACGACGACGATCCCCTTCTTCTCGAACAGGTACGCGACCGAGCCGGGCTCGCCGAGGTTGCCGCCATGCTTGGTGAAGGAGTGGCGCACCTCGGAGCCGGTGCGGTTGCGGTTGTCGGTCGTCGCCTCGACCAGCATCGCAACTCCTCCCGGCCCGTAGCCTTCGTACACCACGGCCTCGAGCGCAGCCGCGTCGCCGCCCTCGCCGGTCCCCTTCGCGATCGCGCGCTCGATGTTGTCCTTCGGCATCGACGCGTCCTTGGCCTTCTGCACGGCGAGCGCGAGCGCCGGGTTGCCCTCGACGTCGCCGCCGCCGTCCTTCGCGGCGACGGTGATCGAGCGCGCGAGCTTGGTGAAGAGCTTGCCGCGGCGGGCGTCGACGATCGCCTTCTTGTGCTTGATCCCGGCCCACTTGGAATGGCCTGCCATACAGCGGAGTCTAGGCGGGCTCCATGAACGCCACGCGGCCGCCGACGGCCACGGTCCCGTCAGCGCCGGGGCGCACGTGCAGCTCGGAGCCCTCGCCCTGGCGGATCACCAGGTCGCGGCCGAGGTGCGCGCCGAACTGCAGCGCAGCCGAGCCCGTGGCCTCGTCCTCGGCGATCCCGATGCCGTTCGGGAACACGCGCGCGCGCAGGCGTCCCGCGGGCTCGTCCTCCCAGGCCCAGGCGGCGACCATCGCGTCGCCGCCGGGGACCGCGAACGCGTCCACCGCGGCGATCGAGTCGAGCTGCGGCATGTCGTACGGAGGGCCCCATTCCGGGCGGCCTCGGATCC
This sequence comes from Solirubrobacteraceae bacterium, assembly GCA_035645355.1. GTDB lineage: Bacteria > Actinomycetota > Thermoleophilia > Solirubrobacterales > Solirubrobacteraceae > DASQMT01. The sequence continues at coordinate 2,278 of DASQMT010000142.1, forward strand.
ACGTCAGGCCGTCCTCGCTCCAGGTCTGGACCTCGCCGGCCGGCGGTCGCAGCGTGCTGACCGGCGTGCCGCTCTCCGCCAGCAGCCACGCCGTGCCGACGAGCGGGTGCCCGGCGAGCGGCAGCTCGACCGTCGGCGTGTGGATGTGCAGCTCGCCCGTCGCCCGGTCGACGACGAACACCGTCTCGGAGAAGCCGAGCTCGGCGGCGAACGCCTGGCGGTCGGGGGCTCGGACCCCGGCGCCGTCGAGCACGACGCCGAGCGGGTTCCCGCCGGCGCCGTCGGCGCCGAGGAAGACGCGCAAGGTCTGCAGATCGTTCATGGCGCCGAGCATGCCGTACGGGCGCAGCTCACGTCTGCGAGCGGTCGATCCACTTCGGCCGCACGGGCGGTCGCCAGCGCCTGAACGCCTCCAGCAGCGCGTCGGCGCGCCGCTCGACGACGAGCAGCCCGCGGTGCTCGGCGGTCATGAAGCGCTCGTCGACGGCGTGGTCGAGGAACGAGACGAGCTGCCTGAAGTAGTCGCGCACGTCGAGCAGCCCGAGCGGCTTGGAGTGCAGCCCGAGCTGCGTCCAGGTGTAGACCTCGAACAGCTCCTCCAGCGTTCCCATCCCGCCCGGCAGCGCGACGAAGCCGTCGGCGAGGTCCGCCATCAGCGCCTTGCGCTCGTGCATCGAGGACACGATTCGCAGCTCGGAGAGCCCCGGGTGCGCGATCTCGTGATCGACGAGCGCTTGCGGGATCACGCCGATCACCTCGCCGCCGGCCTCGAGCGCGGCATCCGCGACCGCGCCCATCAGCCCGACGCTCGCCCCGCCGTAGACGAGTCCGATTCCGGCCCCGGTCAGCGCACACCCGAGCTCCTGTGCGGCGCGGGCATAGTCGGGATGGGCACCAGGACTCGAGCCGGAGAAGACGCAGAGGCGCTCCATCGCGGCGCGCAGCCTATCCTCGCCCGCCATGCCGACCCACGTCCCGCCCGAGATCTTCAAGGCGTACGACATCCGCGGTCTCTACGGCGAGCAGATCGACGGCGACGTAGCCGAGCTGATCGGGCGCGCGTTCGCACGCGTGCTCGCCGGCCTGCGGGGCAAGCCGGCCCGCGAGCTGCGGATCGGGCTCGGGCGCGACATGCGGCTGAGCGCGCCGGAGCTGGCCGCGCGCCTTCACGACGGGATGGGGATGGAGGGCGCGCACGTGCTCGACGCGGGGATGGTCGGCACGGAGATGCTCTATTTCCTCGTGGGCTCGCGCGCGCTCGACGGCGGGCTGATGTGCACCGCGTCGCACAACCCCAAGGCCTACACCGGGGTCAAGCTCGTGCGCGAGGGCGCGCTGCCGCTGTCGGGCGAGACGGGCATCGGCGAGATCCGCGAGCTGATCGCCGCCGGTCTGCCCGAGTCCGGCGGCCCACCCGGCGGCAGCGAGGCGGTCGACGTCTACGAGGAGTTCCAGCGGCGCGCGCTCTCGTTCATCGACCCGGCGGCGATGCGTCCGCTGAAGGTCGTGCTCGACGGCGGCAACGGCATGGCCGGCCCGATGATCGGCCCGATCCTCGAGCAGCTCGGCGCGCTGACGTTCGTCCCGACGCACTGGGAGCCCGACGGTGAGTTCCCGCACCACGAGCCCAACCCGCTGCTGCCCGAGAACCGGCGCGCGGCGATCGAGAAGGTGCTCGGCGAGCGCGCTGACCTCGGGATCGCGTGGGACGGCGACGCGGACCGCTGCTTCTTCATCGACGGCGACGGTCGCTTCGTCGACGGCGACTTCCTCTGCGCGCTGCTCGCGCGCTCGGTGCTGCAGAAGCACCCTGGAGCGGACATCCTCTATGACGTGCGCGCCTCGCGTGCGGTCGCCGACACGGTCGAGGCGGCCGGCGGCAGGCCGCTCGTGAACCGGGTCGGGCACGCGTTCTTCAAGGCGCGCATGGCGGCGGAGGGGGGCGCGTTCGGCGGCGAGGTCTCAGGCCACTACTACTTCGCCGACTTCTACAACGCCGACTCGGGCACGCTGCCCGCGCTGCTGATCCTGGAGCTGCTCGGAAAGTCCGGCCGGACGCTCGCGGAACTGCTCGAGCCGCTGCGCTCGCGCTACTTCATCTCGGGCGAGATCAACTCGGAGGTGGCCGACCAGCAGGACCGGATCGAGGCGATCCGGGAGCGCTATGCCGACGGGCGCATCACCGAGCTCGACGGAGTCTCGGTCGACTACCCCGACTGGCACTTCAACGTGCGCTCGTCCAACACCGAGCCGTTGCTGCGGCTGTGCCTGGAGAGCCTCGTGTCGCCGGAGCACATGGAGGCCAGGCGCGACGAGGTGCTAAGCCTGATCCGCGGCTGAGCGCGGCGAGCACAGCCTCCGCCTAGATCTCGTCCAGGTGCGCGACGTTCGCGCGATCGTCGGGCTCCCCCGAGGGCGCGCCGGCGAACCACGCGTCGAGGATCTCCTCGAGCAGGGCTTCCGAGGTGGTCCGCAGCGAGAGCGCGAGCACGTTCGCGTCGTTCCAGCGCCG
>DASQMT010000143.1:0-3220 GCA_035645355.1 Solirubrobacteraceae bacterium
GCTCGAGTGGTACAGCGTCGAGGCCGATGTCGGCATGATGGGCGGCTTCGGCGCGCACGAGTACATGGCGCCGTGTCCGGCAGGGGAGAACGAGGTCGCGCTCGCGCCGGGGTATGCCGCCAACCTCGAGGTCGCGAGCGCGGCGCCGCAGCCGGTCGAGCTGCCGGCGGCGCTGGCCGAGCCGGTGCTCGAGCAGACGCCCGGCATGGTCACAGTCGCCGCGGTCGCCGAGGCTCTGGAGGTGCCGGCCGGGGCGCTGCTGAAGGCCTACCCGGTGATGGTCGGCGACGAGCTGCGGCTCGTGATGCTGCGCGGCGATCACCGGGTCAACGACGTCAAGCTGCAGAACGCGCTCGGGACGGAGTTCCGGCCGGCGCGGGCCGACGAGTTCGAGCAGCGCATCGGCCCGGCCGGGTTCATCGGACCTGTCGGCACCGACGTGCCAATCCTGCTCGACGAGGGCGTCGGCCCAGGGGGTTACGTGACCGGCGCCAACCGGCGCGACGCGCACCTGCGCGGCGTCGAGCCCGGTCGCGACTTCCCGTTCCGGCAAGTCGATATCCGCACGGTCGAGGCCGGCGACACCGTCGGCGGGCACGCCCTGCGGATCGAGCCCGCGATCGAGGTGGGCAACATCTTCAAGCTCGGCACACGCTTCTCCGAGCCGCTCGGCGCGACCTACCTGGACGAGGCGGGCGCCGAGCAGCTGATCTGGATGGGCTCCTACGGGCTCGGGCCGGCACGCATCGCGGCGGCCGCGGTCGAGCAGTTCGCCGACGAGCACGGGATCGCGTGGCCGCGATCGATGGCGCCGTTCGACGTCGAGCTCGTGGTGCTGGGAAAGCACGGCTCGGACGAGCGCGAGCACGCGGAGCGGCTCTACGGCGAGCTGTCCGCGGGCGGCCTCGACGTGCTCTACGACGACCGCGACGCCGGTCCCGGCACGAAGTTCGCCGACGCGGAGCTGCTCGGCGTGCCGCTACGGCTGACGGTCGGGCGGCGCACGCTCGAGGCAGGCGAGATCGAGGCGCAGGTGCGGCGCGGGCGCGAGGCAAGAAGCCTGCCGCTCGAGGGCGCGGCCGGCGCGGCGGCGGATTTGTGGCGCAGCCTCCCGTAGAGCGCGCGCGGATCACGTTCCGCCGGCTGTCGGGCCTGGACCGCTCGGGCCCGCCCCCGCCGGAGACGCTGCCAGGCGCACCTTGGCGGCCCTGGACGATCCCGAACGCGATCGGCTTCACCCGCTTTCTGCTGATCCCCGTGTTCCTCGTGCTCGCGCTGTCGTCGGAGAGCGGCACGGATGCCCTGCCGGTGATCCTCTTCGCGGTGATCTCCTGGACGGACTACCTCGACGGGATCTCGGCGCGCGTCACCGGCCAGTACTCGCGCCTAGGCACGCTGCTGGATCCGCTCGTCGACCGCCTGCTGGTGCTCTCCGGTGTGATCGTCTGCTGGCACTTCGAGCTGCTGTCGCACTGGGGCCTGGCGCTGCTGGCCGCGCGCGAGCTGTTCGTGATCGGCCTCGTGCGCTTCTGGCAGCGCCGCCGGGTCGAGCTGAGGGTGAACTGGCTCGGCCGCTGGGGCGTCTGGCCGGTGATGGCCGCGCTCTTCTTCGCGATGGCGGGCGTCGGGTGGCTCGCGCACGGTTCGCTCTACCTCGGCCTCGTCCTCTATCTCGCGTCGGCCGCCAAGTACGTTCGCGACGGCCGCCGGCAACAACGCGCCCGGACGAAGAGAAACCCTCATTCTGAGCTTTAGGATCGGTATGCTTGCGGGTCTGCACCCAAGGAGACTCGCGACTTCATGATCGACACCTTCCCGGACCTGGGCTCGCTGTCGGACCAGGAGCTCAAGGACCTGATCGGGCAGCTGACGGAGGAGGAGCAGGAGGTCTCGTACCGTCGCCGGATCCTGCACGGCAAGATCGACATCCTCCGCGCCGAGCTGGTCAACCGGCTGCGCAGGAAGCACGAGGGCGGCGAGGACGTGATCTCGGGTGCCGACGTGCAGCGCCTGACCGACATCCTCGCCGGCCGGGCTTCGGGCGGCGACGAGTCCTAGCGCCCCGTGGCGCTCCACTGCCCAGAGTGCGGGTTCGTCGTCGGAGAGGGCGCGAACTACTGCCCCAAGTGCGGCGCGTACCTGGGCGTCGAGCAGGAGCACAAGGAGGAGGTCACGACCGCGACCTACGTGATCGACGACGCGACCGGTGAGCTGCGCCCCGTCGACGTCTCGGACGTGGCGGCCGAGAGCGGCGCGCTTGTGATCCGTTCCGGCGGCGGGCGCGTCGGTCAGTCGTTTCCGCTGCAGGGTGAGCGGATGTCGATCGGGCGCTCGCCCGAGGCGGAGGTGTTCCTGGACGACGTCACCGTCTCGCGCGAGCACGCGGTGCTGGTGCGGCGCTCGGGCGCCTGGTTCTTGGACGACTCGGGCTCGCTCAACGGCACCTACGTCAACCGGCGCCGGATCGAGTCGCACAAGCTCGAAGAGGGCGACGAGCTCCAGATCGGGAAGTACAAGCTGACGTACATCGCGCGGTGAGTGAGCCGGTGGCCGGGCCAGACGCCGATCCCGTGGCGGCCGCGTCGGCCGAGACGATCCCGCAGGCGCCCGCCGGACCGCCCGCCACGCCACCGCCCGGCGCCGGCAAGTCGCTCACGATCGGCGCGGTCTGTAAGGCGCTCTCGCAGGAGTTCCCGGACATCTCGATCTCGAAGATCCGCTATCTCGAGGACCAGAAGCTGCTCGCTCCACGGCGCACGGCCGGCGGCTACCGGCTCTACTCGACGAACGACGTCTCGCGCCTGCGCACGATCCTGCGCCTGCAGCGCGACGAGTTCCTGCCGCTGCGCGTGATCCGCCAGGAGCTTGCGGCGGGCCGCTCCGAGCCGGAGGTCGCGAAGGCCTCGGGGCAGGACGGCGCCGCCTCGCCGACCGACGCGCGCCCGGGAGCGGCGCTGCGGCGGCTGACATTCTCGATCGCCCAGCGCGGAGCGCTCTACTCGCTCGAGGACGTCGTCGAGGACACGGGCGCCGACCCGCGCCTGATCGCCGAGCTCGAAGACTACGGGATCATCAAGGGCGACCCGCGCGGCGGGACGAAGTACTACGACGAGACCGAGCGCGAGATCGCCCGCGCGGTCTCGGAGCTGTCGCGCTACGGCGTCGCGGGGCGCAACCTGCGCGTGTTCAAGACCTCCGCCGAGCGCGAGTCGGCGCTGCT
>DASQMT010000144.1:0-2488 GCA_035645355.1 Solirubrobacteraceae bacterium
CGGGCGCGGCCGAAACGAACCGAGGCGCCCACTGGGCGCCTCGGTCCCTAGGAGGAGGGTGTTGCGCCACCGGGTGAGTGGAGGCATCCGGAACGACTCGGCGCGACGGCGCATTGATTCCCGCGCTGACCGGCGCCAAAACACGGCACCTCAAGATGTTCTCAACAAGAGCTGAACACGGCGGGGCGCGATGCGCCCCGCCGGTTCATACGTCGCGATCTGCCAACCGCTCGGAGGCGGGCCGCGGCTGCTCGGCCTCGAAGTCGAGCCGCTCGGCGCCCTCGCCCTCGCCGGGCCGCGCCGTATGAGCGGCCGCGTCAGGGTCGATGCGCCGCTGACGCTTGCTCGTATCCGGGTCCTCGGGGTCAGACTCCGTGACGCCCTCCGCGCTCTGCTCGCCCGCGAGCTCCGAGGTGTCGCCGAGCGGCGTGTCGTCCGTGCCGATCCCCGGAGCGCCGTCGCCCTTGGCCGCGGCACCTTGCTTCTTGGTCGCGTTGAGCACCATGAACGCCACGAAACCGCCGATCAGGAGGATGACGAGCACCGCCGGGATCACGTACTCCATGCGCGCTCGGCTACCCCTCGCCCCGCGGCGCCAAACGGAGCGCGGCGCCGCGCAGGTTTGCCGGGCGCCCGAGGCGTGGAAGACGGCATGACCCGACCGAGAGGATCACGATGGCGATCTCAGCGACCTTCACCGTCGACCGCGCCGTGAGCCGGCGCCAGAGCGCAGGGGCCAGGACGTGACGCGGCCCCCTGCGGCGATCCTCGACATCGACGGCACGCTGGTGGACACGAACTACCACCACGCCCTCGCATGGTTCCGCGCCTTCGGACGACTCGGGCTCACGCTGCCGCTCTACCGCGTGCACCGTCACATCGGGATGGGCGGTGATCAGCTGGTGGGAGCGCTCGCGGGCGACGAGTTCGAGCGCCGGCACGGGGACGAGGTGAGGGCACTCGAAGGCGACCTGTACATGGAGCTGATTGACGAGGTGCGCCCGCTCGAGGGCGCGCGCGAGCTGCTGGCCGTGCTCAAGGACCGAGGCCATGCGGTGGTGCTCGCGTCCTCGGCCAAGCAGCACGAGGTCGAGCACTACGTCGAGCTGCTCGACGCACACGACCTCGCCGACGGGTGGACGACCTCGGCGGACGTGGAGCGGACCAAGCCCGAGCCGGACCTGGTCAAGGCGGCGGTCGTGAAGGCAGGCGGCGGCGAGGCGGTCATGGTCGGGGACTCGACGTGGGACTTCAAGGCGGCCCAGCGCGCCGGCGTGGCGACGATCGGCGTGCTCACCGGCGGCTTCTCCGAGCAGGAGCTGCGCGCGGCGGGGGCGAGCTGCGTCTTCGAGCGGATCGAGGACCTGCGCCGGCATCTCGACGAAACCGCGCTGCGCGCCGTTTGAGTCAGGAGGCTGACGGGCAGCCACGGGTCTGTGGGCGGAGCGGATCGCTGCTAGACATGCCTCCGGTGCCCTCGAGCCCTGGGACGCACAGCGCCGTTGCACCCGGCGCGTCCGCGAGCAGCGCGCTCCGGGCGGACGAGGACCGCAGGCTGCTGGTGCGCTACCACCGCTACGGCGACCAGGCCGCGCGCGAGGCGCTCGTCCAGCGCCTGCTGCCCCTCGCCCGCCGGATGGCGCGCCGCTACCGCCGCTCGGACGAGCCGCTCGATGATCTCGTCCAGGTCGCGACCCTCGGCCTGATCAAGGCGATCGACCGCTTCGACCCCGCGCGCGAGACGGCGTTCTCCTCCTATGCGGTCCCGACGATGCTCGGCGAGCTCAAGCGCTACTTCCGCGACAACGGCTGGGCCGTGCATGTGCCGCGCGGGATGCAGGAGCGCGTGATGCGTGTCGACAGCGCCGTCAAGGACCTGTCGCGGCGCAAAGGCCGCTCGCCCTCGGTCGACGAGGTGGCCGAGGTGCTCTCGCTCAGCCCGGAGCAGGTGCTCGAGGCGATGGAGGCGGCCGGCGCCTACGACGCGATCTCGCTCGAGGCGCATCGCTTCGGGGACGACGGCGACGGCGAGAGCTACGCGGAGTCGATCGGCGTCGAGGACGGCCGCTTCGAGTTGGTCGAGTACGGGGCGACGATCGCGTCGACGCTCGCCGCGCTGCCGGCCCGTGACCGGGTCGTGCTGCACCTGCGCTTCGTCGAGGACCTCACGCAGGCCGAGATCGCCGACCGGGTCGGCCTCTCCCAGATGCACGTCTCACGGCTGATCCGCCGCGCGCTAGAGCGGCTGCGGACGGTTGCCGAGCATGCGGCCTAGCGCCGGGCCGGGATCCGGTCTGTCGTAAATGTGACACGCAACTTGTTTCGCGGTCGGCGCTTCTCGGATAACCGCTTCTCCGCATGAACGTGCTCGGCATCAACGCTGTCTTCCACGATCCGGCCGCTGCGCTCGTGGTCGACGGTGTCACGGTGGCCGCCGCGGAGGAGGAGCGCTTCTCGCGTCGCAAGCACGGCAAGCCGCCCGTCGCGT
>DASQMT010000145.1:0-3442 GCA_035645355.1 Solirubrobacteraceae bacterium
GCTGATCGCCGGGCCGTGCACGGTCGAGTCGCGCGAGCAGACGCTCGCCGTGGCGCGGACCGTTGCCGCGGCGGGCGCCTGCATGCTGCGCGGCGGCGCGTTCAAGCCGCGAACCTCGCCGTTCGCGTTCAAGGGGCTCGGGGCGCCGGGGTTGGAGATCCTCGCCGAGGCGCGCGCCGAGACCGGCCTGCCGATCGTCACCGAGCTGCTGGACGCGGCCCATCTCGAAATGGTCGCCGAGCACGCCGACGTGATCCAGATCGGCGCGCGCAACATGCAGAACTACGCGCTCCTGGAGGTGGTCGGCAAGCTCGGCAAGCCGGTGCTGCTCAAGCGCGGGCTCTCCTCCTCACTCGACGAGCTGCTGATGGCCGCCGACTACGTGCTCAAGGAGGGCAACGAGCGCGTGATCCTGTGCGAGCGCGGGATCCGCACGTTCGAGACGGCGACGCGGTTCACGCTGGACCTCGGCGCCGTGCCCTGGCTCAAGCTGCACTCGCACCTGCCCGTGATCGTCGACCCGAGCCACGCGTCCGGCGACCGCCGGCTGGTCGAGCCGCTCGCGCGCGCCGCTGCGGCGGTCGGCGCGGACGGGATCATCGTCGAGGTCCACGAGGACCCCGAGGTCGCGCTCTGCGACGGCCCGCAGGCGCTCTACGCGCGTGACTTCGAGGGCTTCGCGGACCGGGTCGCGGCGCATGCCCTACTCGGCGGCCGCGCCCTCGCCTAGCACTCACACCCGAAGGAGACTTCCATGCCCGAAGCCGTGATCGTCGACGCGGTTCGCACGCCGATCGGGCGCGCGGCCAAGGGGTCGCTCAAGGACGTGCGGGCCGACGAGCTCGCCGCCGTGCCGCTCCGGGCGCTGGTCGAGCGCAACCCGGAGGTCGACTTCGCCGCGACCGCCGACATCCTGATGGGCTGCGGGTTCCCGCTCGGCGAGCAGGGCTACAACGTCGCGCGCAACGCGCAACTGCTGGCCGGCATCGACCACCACGTGCCGGCCGCGACCGTCAGCCGCTTCTGCTCCTCCTCGCTGCAGACGCTGCGGATGGCGTTCCACGCGATCCTCGCCGGCGAGGGCGATCAGTACATCGCCGCCGGGACGGAGGCCGTGTCGCGCTTTCCCGCGCATCCGCCGTTCGACCCGCACCCACGGCTGGACGGCTCCGAGGGGGCGCCGTTCGACGTCTACATCCCGATGGGCATCACCGCCGAGAACGTCGCCCGGCGCTGCAAGGTCTCGCGCGAGTCGCAGGACGAGTGGGCGGCGACGTCGCAGCAGCGCGCGGTGGCGGCGCAGGCGCGCGGCCACTTCGACGCCGAGATCGTGCCCGTGACGCTCGCGGATGGCACGCAGGTGGACTCAGACGACGGCCCGCGGCCGGGAACGACCGTCGACGTGCTCGCGCAGCTCAAGCCCGCGTTCGACCCCGAGGGCACGGTGACGGCGGGCAACGCCTGCCCGCTCAACGACGGCGCTGCCGCCGTGCTCGTGATGTCGGCCGAGCGGGCGCACTCGGTCGGTGCACAGCCACGGGCCCGGATCGTCGCCTCGTCCGTGGCCGCGATCAGGCCCGAGCTGATGGGCCTCGGCCCGCTGCCCGCGGTCGAGCAGGTGCTCGCGCAGGCCGGCATGACGATCGCCGACATCGACGTGCTCGAGCTCAACGAGGCGTTCGCCGCTCAGGTCGTGCCGTGTCGCGACAAGTGGGGCATCGACCACGCGAAGCTCAACCCGTTCGGCGGCGCGATCGCGTTGGGGCACCCGTTCGGGATGACCGGCGCGCGCATCATGACGACGCTGCTCAACGACCTCGACACGCTCGACGCCACGATCGGGCTGGAGACCATGTGCGTCGCCGGCGGGATGGGTCAGGCGATGATCGTGGAGCGGCTGCGGTAGCTCAGGCGTGGATCCAGACCGGCGTGCCGACCGGCATGAGCCGGTCGAGCTCGAGGATCTTGCGGTTCGGGACCCGCACGCAGCCGTGCGATGGGCGCCCCGGGATCAGGCCTGGCGCGTTCGTGCCGTGGATGCCGATCACGCCGCCGCCTGGCCAGTCGGAGAGGCGCGAATAGGCGGCGGTCCCAAACGCGAGCGGGCCATAGACCGGGTTGCCGCCCAGGTTGCTGAGGCGCTCGCGCACCCAGAAGCGCCCACTCGGCGTCGGCGTCGACGGAGCGCCGATGCCGACGCTCGACGTCCACACCACGACGCCGTTCTCGTAGAGCCGGGCCTTGAGCGCGCGCTTGTCGACCTCGAGCGCGGTCGTGACGGTGCGCATGCGCAGCGCGCCGGCGGGCACCCAGCCCTTGCTGCCGTTCGGTCGCCGGGGCACGCGGATGTTCAGCCACGGCTTGCCCTTGAGATCGAGGCGCGAGCGCAGCACGAGGTAGTTCTCGGGCGCTCGGTCCTCGGTGTAGAAGCGCAGGCGTCCGACGCTCCGGGAGCGCTTGCCCGGGCCTGAGCGGATCTTGTAGATACGCGCTGGATAGCCGATGCGCGTCAGCAGGTGCTCGTCAGACAGCCGCTCCTCGCCGAGCGGGCCGGTCGCGCCGGCGGGCCGCACCGGAGCCGGCGCATCCGCGGCCGCGAAGGCCGGTGGGAGGCCGCAGCCGAGCAGGGCGGCGAAGAGGCTGAAGGCGATGCGCTTCATTCGCGGGACGCGACTTGTACTCGACGCCGGTCGCCGAACGCGGCAGCTCTGTTGCAGGCCGCTCGGCGGGTCGTGAGGATAGCGGTCAGCCGTCGCGGCGCCGGCGGTTGCCGGGGATCTTCTCGGCGAGGTCGCCGATAGGCTCGATCGAGTCCTGCATCTCGTCCAGCTTCGGATCGATCGTGCGCATCCTGCGGTCGAGGTTGGCGACCATCGGCTCGAGCTCGTCGACCGACTCGCGCACCGCGGACATGCTCTTCTCGAGCGGCTCGATCCCGCGCCGGATCGGCTCGAGGTGGCTGATCGGCGCCATCTCGTCGCGCAGCGCGTCAACGCCCTTGCGCACCGCGGTGATCTCCCCGTTGAGCGACTCGATGCCCTCGCGCACCGCAAGCAGCTCGCCGTTCATCGCCTCGACGCCCGTGCGTGTCCGGACGAGCTCGTGCTCGACGCCTTCCACGCGCGCGAGCACCTCGCGCTCGAGGCCCATGTAGTGGCGGGCGAGCACCGCGATGTCATGCAGGTCGTCGAGCGCCCGCTTGACCAGCGCCGGGGGGACGAGAAGCGCGTCGAGCGGGTTCATGCCAGGCAGCCTTCCCGGCCCGCCGATGCTGCAACCGCGCCGGTGTCCTGACGTAAATCAGGCTCGTGCGCCAACTGCCGCACGAGCCCGTGCGGGGAGGTTTGCAAGGATCTCCGCCCTGAGGTGCGAAAGTGCACGCACCCTGGACGCATGTATGGGAGTCCGAGGGTCGGCTCGGTGGCACGGATGTCACGAGGAG
>DASQMT010000146.1:0-4571 GCA_035645355.1 Solirubrobacteraceae bacterium
TGGCTGGAGATCATCTCCGAGACTGCCAGCCCGGCCCCGAAGCGCTTCGCCTGCAGGCGCACGAACCAGTTGCCGATCCCGGCGAGCGGCGCGAGCACGACCCGGTTCGGGATCGTGATCCCGCCGAGCTCCCATGGGTCCCGGAGGGAGAGCATCCCGAGCAGCTTAGGGTCCTAAAGAGGGACAGTCCCCCTTTAGGTCGCTTCCTAAAGAGGGACTGTCCCCATTTAGTTTCGCTCGTGTATCAGCCGCAGGCCGGTCAGCGTCAGCAACGGGTCGACCTCGTCGATCAGCTCGCAGAACGGGACGATCGCGCCCGCAAGGCCCCCGGTTGCGATGGCCGCGGTCTCCTCCCCCAGCTCGTCGCGCAAGCGCGCGAGGATCCCGTCGACCTGGGCGGCGAAGCCGTGGATCACGCCGGAGCGGATCGCCTCGACGGTCGACTTGCCGATCAGCGCGCGTGGCGGCGTGAGGTCGATCTTGGGGATCGCCGCGGCACGGCTTGTCAGCGCCTCCATCGAGATCTCCACACCGGGGGCGATGATGCCGCCCACGTACTCGCCTGCCGCGCCGACGATGTCGTAGGTGATCGCCGTGCCGAAGTCCACGATCACGCAGGGCCCGCCGAGACGCTCGTAGGCGGCGATTGCGTTGACCAGCCGGTCGGCGCCGACCTCGCGCGGGTTGTCCATGCGGATCGGCATGCCGGTGCGCAGCCCCGGGCCGACGATCGGCATCGCGTGGCCGAGGTAGCGGTCCGCCATCGCGGCCCACTCCGGCCGCAGCCCGGGGACGGTCGAGGAGAGGATCGAGGCGTCGATGTCCACGAAGTCGAGCTCGCGCAGAGCAAGCAGACTGCGCAACCGGGCGCCGAGCTCGTCGGCGGTCGACTCGCGCACGGTCGCGAAGCGCCAGTCGTGGACGAGCTCGTCGTCGCGGAAGACGCCGAGGTGCGTCTGGGTGTTGCCGACGTCGACGACGAGGAGCACGGGCGGGATTATGCTCGGCACGCGATGACCGCCGTGCTCTACGCCATCCCCGGATCGCATCCGTGCGCGGCGGTCGAGAAGGCCCTGCAGATCAAGGGCATCGGATATCGGCGCGACGAACGGATTCCGGTCGCCCACCGCTTGCCGACGCGGCTGCGCTTCGGCACCGGCTCGGTCCCCGCGCTGACGTTCGCGGACGGCTCGCGCGTGAGCGGCTCGCGCGCGATCGTGCGCGCGCTCGAGGAGCGCGTCGCGCAACCCGCGCTGCTGCCGGCCGGGCGCGACCTGCGCGCGCGCGTCGAGCGGGCCGAGGAGTGGGGCGACCAGGTGCTGCAACCGCTGGCTCGGCGGCTGATCTGGGCCGCGCTGCGGCGGGCGCCCGCCGCGATCGACACCTATACCGGCGGGGCCAAGCTCGCGCTCCCCCGCCCGCTCGCCCGGGCCGGCGGCCCGCTGCTGGCGCGGCTGGCCCAGCGCTTGGTCGGCGCCGGCGACCCGAGCGTCCGCGCGGACCTGCTCTCCCTACCCGGCCATCTGGACCGGATCGACCGCTGGATCGCGGACGGAACGATCGGCGCGGAGAGCGCGAACGCTGCCGACCTGCAGATCGGCGCCAGCCTGCGCCTGCTGCTCACGATCGAGGATCTGGCGCCGCTGGTGGACGCGCGGCCGGCATGTGCTCTGGCGCGGCGCTGGTTCCCTGACTACCCGGGCGCGGTGCCGGCGGGCACGCTGCCGGGGGGTTGGATCCCGCGCGCGGGGTGAACGTGCGGTGTTGCGAACGTCAACACGAGTTGACGGCGTGCCGCAGTTGACGTCTGCCGACGGCGAGCGGCTCACCCACACGGCGCACAGCCGCGAGATCCCTCAACGCGGCGAGGGCGTCCACGGCCGGGCCAGCCCCCGGAATCACCAACTCCGGCGACAGCTCGACCAGCGGCACCAGCACGAAGCGGCGGCTCGCGACCTGCTCGTGCGGCAGCGACAGGCGCGCCGAGCGTAAGCGCTCGTTCCCGAGCAGCAGCAGGTCGACGTCGATCGGCCGCGGCCCGTGGCGCACGCCGTCCGCGACCCGGCCCAGCTCGCGCTCCACCGCCTTGCACGCGTCGAGCAGCGCCTCCGGATCGAGCGCCGTCCGAACCCGCAGGCAGGCGTTGTAGAAGTCGGGCTGGTCGCGCACCTCCCCGACCGGCTCGGTCTCGTAGACCGAGGATGCGGCGAGCAACTCGACGCCGTGCGCGGGCAGCGCGTCCGTGGCCGCTTGCAGGTTCGCGCGCCGGTCGCCGACGTTGGAGCCCAGCCCGAGGTGCCCCTCACGCATCTCCGGGCCGCTCGTCAGCACGGGGGCGGCTGCGAGCTCGCGATAAGCTCCCCCGGGTCCGACCACGCCTTCGCCCAGGCCGACCGATCGGCGATCGCCCCGAGGTCGAGCGAGGCGACGACGTTCAGGAGCATCCCGTGGGAGAAGAACTGGAAGATCTTCGCCGGCGGCTCGCCCGAGAGCCGCGTCACCTCTTCGACAAGCGCCCCGTAGCTCGCCCGCACGTGCTCCTGGATCACCGGGTCCGAGCACGCCGCATAGCTCTGCATCTGGAAAAGCAGCCCGGTGCGGTCGGCGAGCAGCTCGATGTAGGCGCGGCCCATCTCCGCGAGCACCGCTTCCCTGGGCTGCCCGTCCGCGGCGGTGCGGAACGTCTCGAGGATGCGCGCCTCGGCGACCTCGTGACAGGCGAGGAACAGCTCGCGCTTCGTGTTGAAGAGCCGGAACAGATAGGGCTGCGAGATCCCCGCTTCACGCGCGATCGCGTCGGTCGAGGTGCCCTTGTAGCCCCCGAGCGCGAACTGCTCGATCGCAAGCGCGATGATCTCGCCGCGGCGCTCGTCCGCGGACTTGCGTCCGGTGGCCGGGGGAAGGCTCATGGCCCGTACGCTAGTAACCGCTCACTCCAAGGTCAAGGCGAGACTAGGGCCGCTCCTCGCGCCAGACCTCCACCGAGACCTCCTCGACGGGCAGCGGGATCGGCGGCTCGGGCTTGGACGCCTTGACTGTCACGCTGTCGGCGTTGAACTGCGACGCGAGCCGGTCGGCGATCACCGCGCACAGCCGCTCGAGCGTCTTGTAGGAGCGCTGCTGCGCGATCAGCGCGATCACCTGGCAGACCTCGCCGTAGTCGACCGTGTCCTCGACGCGGTCGGTGACGAGCGCGTCCGGCTCGCCGACGTCGAACTGCACGTCGAGCACCAGCCGCTGGCCGACCTCGCGCTCGGCGGCGCTCACGCCGTGATGCGTGTAGAGCGACAACCCGACGATCTCGATCCGGACGCCGACCTCGGGACCGTCGCCCTCCTCCTCGTCGCCCAGGTCGTCGTCGTACTCCTCGGCGTCGTCCGGGGTCATCGGCGCGCCAACGTAGCAGCCGCCACGGCGAGCGCATCGCGCACGGGCGCGACGTCGTGGACGCGGAAGACCTCGGCCCCGCGCTCGTAGCCCATGATGACGGTCGCGAGCGTCGCCGGCATCCGCTCAGCGGTCTCGCGGCCCGTGATCGCGCCGAGGA
This sequence comes from Solirubrobacteraceae bacterium, assembly GCA_035645355.1. Lineage (GTDB taxonomy): Bacteria > Actinomycetota > Thermoleophilia > Solirubrobacterales > Solirubrobacteraceae > DASQMT01. The sequence goes on from DASQMT010000146.1 coordinate 3,548, forward strand.
ACGACTTCCGCGACGTGCCGAGCACGAGCGGACGCCCGATCGCGGTCAGCTCCCGCAGCCGGCGCAGCAGCTCCAGGTTGTGCTCGATCGTCTTGGCGAAGCCGATCCCCGGATCGACGTGGATGCGCTCGCGCGCGATGCCGGCCGCCACCGCCGCCTCGATCCGCTCCTCCAGGAATCGCCGGACGTCGTCGACGACGTCGTCGTAACGCGCCTCGCCCTGCATCGTGCGCGGGCTGCCGAGCATGTGCATCAAGCAGACGTCGACGCCGCGCTCGGCCACCAGAGCGGCCATCCCGGGGTCGCCGCGCAGCGCGGTCACGTCGTTGACGAAGTCGGCGCCGGCGTCGAGGGCGGCGGCGGCGACCGCGGCCTTCGAGGTGTCGATCGAGATGCGCACCTCGGGGTCGCGGGCGCGGATGCCCTCGATCACGCCGATCACGCGCTCGAGCTCCTCGGCCTCCGGCACGGGGTCGGCCCCGGGGCGCGTCGACTCGCCGCCGACGTCGAGCAGGTCGGCGCCCTCGAACGCCAGCCGCAGACCCTGCTTCACGGCGGCGTCGCGGTCGAGGAAGGCGCCGCCGTCGGAGAACGAGTCCGGGGTGACGTTGACCACGCCCATGATGCGGAACGCCCCGGCCACGGCCGCGTTCGGGCTAGGCGAGCTCAGGCTTCTCGGGGAGCTCTAGCCCGCGCGCCTCGGCGGCGCCGCCGGCGAGTCCCGGCCGCGGGAGGCCGAGCTTGCCCGCCGCGCGGTCGGCGGCGCTGGGCAGCTCGGGCCGCTCCGAGATGCCGATCTCGGTCGGCAGCTCGTCGGGCCCGAAGACGTCCTCCTCGGACTTGCCCTCGAGCAGCGCTTCGAACTCCTGGCTCTCGATCGTCTCGCGCTTGAGCAGCAGCTCGGAGATCTGCGTGAGGGCGTCGCGGTGCTGTGAGAGGACACCCTTGGCGACCTGGTGCGCCGCCTCGACGATGCGCCGGATCTCGTCGTCGATCTCGCGCGCGATCTCGTCGGAGTAGTCGG
>DASQMT010000147.1:0-8658 GCA_035645355.1 Solirubrobacteraceae bacterium
GGTCGGCGCCTGTGGGCGTCGATGCACGCGTTCTTGGCGATCTCGTAGATCCATGGCTTGAACGCGATGGAACGTTCCGTCTCGCGCATCCGGCGCAGCGCGGAGACGAACACCTCCTGCGTGACGTCCTCGGCTCGGCCGTGGTCCTGGACCATGCCGCGGACGTAGGCGGCGATGCGGCGGTGGTAGCGGGCGTAGAGCTGCTCGAAGGCGCGGTCGTCGCCGCGGCGCACAGCGCTCACCAGGTCGTGGTCGGTGCGCTCCGCCGAGCGTCCGGGTGCCTCGACGGGCGTCGTGTCAGCCGTTCCCATCGCTCTCAAAGTGCGTTCCTGCCATCGGCTTGACAAAGCCCCCTGCCCGGCCGAGCCGAGCAGCCAACATGAGCTACCTGACCGAATCGGCCCGTTCCCAAACGCGTGCGAAGTGCCGCCTGGCTGAGGTCGCCGAACTGATCCGGGCCCTCGACGAGCTGCTCGACCACCGTGCCGTCGACGACCCGGGAGTGAAGGGGCTGCAGGTGCGGATGTGCGGCCCGGGTCGAGCATGCGTCGCAGCCGGGCGTCACGCGACATCCGGTCTGAGCGAATGTTGCGCGAAGATCGGGGAGATCCGGTTGAGGCCATCCGCGTCAGCCGCTACCTTCCCCTGAACGTGACAAATCGCACGGGAGGTCGCAGTCCGATGGCAATACATCTCACGCCCACGGAGCTCGCCCGCGAGGCCGGTCTCGAGCGCCGGGAGGTCATCGAGAAGTGCATGGAGATGGGCGTGCCGATCTTCCAGGGGCGGATCGACAAGACCCTCTTCCTGGCGAACTTGTCCGAGCTCAGCACCAGCCCCGGCAGGACGCAGAGCGCAGTTCCCGCCTGAACGCGCGTCCGATCCGCGTAGCGGCTCCGGCCCGTCGCCGGGTTCCCTAGTCTGCGTGCAGTGGTCCGGACCGCCGTACTCGCCTGCGTCCTGGTGGCCCTGCTCGCTCTGCTGGCCCCCGCCGCCGGCGCAGCGGGCCCCGCGGGGACAGCGCGCGCGCTGGCCGCGCAGATGCGCTGGGCGGGAGCGGCTTCGGGCGCGCTCGCCGTCGATCTCGACTCAGGCGTCACGATCTATTCGCGCCGCGCCGACACGCGCCGCATGCCCGCCTCCGTCCAGAAGCTCTATACGTCGGTCGCAGCGCTGCGCCGCTTCGGCCCGGACGGACGGCTCCGTACGACGGTGCTAGCCGCGACGCCGCCGGACGGGGCCGGCGTCGTGCGCGGTGATCTGTATCTGCGGGGCGGCGGCGACCCGGCGTTTGGCCCCGTCGATGCGCGTCGCCTGGCGCGGCGTGTCAGCGCCGCCGGGATCGAGCGGATCACCGGCAGCGTGCGCGGTGACGAGTCGGTGTTCGACAGCCGTCGCGGAGTGCCATCGTCTCGCTTTCGGCCGACCTCGGACGTGGGGCCGCTCTCCGCGCTGACCTTCAACCGCGGCCGCACCGGGCTGGGCTCGCCGTACTGGCAGCGCAGCCCCGCGATCTTCGCCGCGACGGCGTTCGCCAAGCAGCTGCGCGAGCTCGGCGTCAAGGTCCGGCGCGGCGGCGCGACAGGGGTCACGCCGGCCGCCGCGGTGCCGGTGGCGGAGCGCCCCTCGGCAGCGGTCGCCGAGCTCCTGCGGCTGATGAACCCGCCGTCGGACAACTTCATCGCCGAGACGCTGATCAAGGCGCTCGGCGCCCGTTTCGGCACGTCCGGGAGCACCAGTGCCGGCGCGCGCGTCGTGCGCCAGGAGCTCGCCGCGCTCGGCGTCCGGGCGCAGGTGATCGACGGCTCCGGGCTGTCGCGCCGAGACCGCACGTCGCCGCGCGAGGTCGTGACGTTGCTCGAGGCGATGCACGGCGACGCGTCTTTCACGTCCTCGCTCGCGGTCGCGGGGCGGACGGGCACGCTCACCCATCGCATGCGCAGCAGCGGCGCCCAGGACCGCTGCATCGCCAAGACGGGCACGCTGCACGACGTCTCGGCGCTCGCGGGCTACTGCCGCTCGACGGCCGGTGCGGACGTCGCGTTCGCGTTCCTGATGAACCACGTCAGCCCGTACGACGCCCGGCTGCTGCAGGACCGGATGGCGGGCGCGCTCGCCCGCTACAGCCCTTAGTCGCCCTGCTCGAGAAGCCCGAGCAGCCCGGCCTCGTCGAGCACCGGCACGCCGAGCCGCTCTGCCTTGTCGAGCTTCGACCCGGCCGCCTCGCCTGCGACCAGGTAGTCGGTCTTCTTCGAGACGGTCGACGTCACGCGGCCGCCCGCCGCCAGGATCCGCTCGGTCGCCTGCTCGCGCGTGAGGTCCGGCAGCGTCCCGGTCAGCACGAGCGTGCGCCCGCTGAGCACGCCCTCCGCCGCCGGCGCGTGCCCGGACTCCATGCGCACGTACGGGCGCAGGTCCGCGACGAGGGCGCGCATCTGCTCGTCGGCGAGCTGATCGGCGATCAGCTGCGCGACGACCGGGCCGATTCCGGGCGTCGTGGCGATCTGCTCGGCCGAGGCTGACAGCAGGTCGTCGATCGAGCGGAAGTGCTGGGCGAGATTGCGTCCGGTGACGTAGCCGACGCCCTCGATCCCGATCGCGAACAGGACCCTGCCGAACGGCTGCGTGCGCGACGCCTCGATCGAGCGCAGCAGCTTCTCGGCGGAGACCTCGCCGACGCCGTCGAGCTCGAGCAGCCCCTGCTTGGTGAGGCTGTAGAAGTCGGCTGCCGTGCGCACCAGGCCGGCCTCCTGCAGCGCGCGCACCTGCTTCTCCCCCAGGCCGTCGACGTCCATCGCGCCGGCGAAGTGCTTGAGCAGCTGCCAGCGCCGATCCGGGCAGTCGCGATTCGGGCACTGGGTGAAGACCCGGCCCGCCGGCTTGACGGTCGGGGTGGCGCAGACCGGACACCGCTCCGGCGGTCGCTCCGGCGGCGACCGGTCGGGGCGCTCGACCGCGTGCGGCGCGGGCGAGACGACCTGCGGGATGACGTCGCCGGCGCGCAGCACGATCACGTCGTCGCCCGAGCGGATGTCCTTGCGCGCGAGATCCTCCTCGTTGTGGAGCGTCGCGAGCTTGACCGTCACGCCGCCGACGTGAACCGGCTCGAGCGCCGCGAAGGGGTGCAGGTCGCCGAACTTGCCGACGTTCCACTGCACCCGGTGCAGCCGCGTGACCGCGGTCGTCGGGGGGAACTTCCAGGCCACCGCCCAGCGCGGGTCGCGTCCGACGACGCCCAGCCGGCGCTGCAGCTCGAGGTCGTCGAGCTTGACCACCACGCCGTCGATCTCGAAGTCGAGCCGGCTGCGGCGCTCCTGCCACGCCATGCACTGCTCGACCACCTCGTCCTCGCTCGCCAGCCGCGCGACGTCGCCGTTGACGCGGAAGCCGTGCGCGCGCAGCCACTCCAGGACCTCCCAGTGACCGGCGAAGCGCAGCCCCTCGGTCGCGCCGATGCCGTAGCACCACATCGAGAGCGGGCGCTCGGCGGCCAGTGCGGGGTCGAGCTGACGGACGGTGCCGGCGGCCGAGTTGCGCGGGTTCATGAACGTCGACTGGCCGCCGGCGGCGCGGCGCTCGTTGAGGGCCGTGAAGTCGGGCAGCGACATGTACACCTCGCCACGCACCTCCAGTAGCGGCGGCGCATCGTCGATCCGCAGCGGGATCGAGGGGATCGTGCGCAGGTTGTGCGTCACGTCCTCGCCGATCTCGCCGTTGCCGCGCGTCGCCCCGCGCTCGAGCACGCCGTCGCGATAGACGAGCGAGATCGCGAGCCCGTCGATCTTCGGCTCCGCGACGTACTCGAAGCCCGCGTCCTCGATCCCCTCGCGCGCGAGGTGCGCGCGCATGCGCGCGATCCAGGCGCGCAGCTCCTCGGCCGAGCGCACGTTCGCGAGTGAGAACATCGGCTGCAGGTGGGCGACCTTCTCGAGCTTTGAGATCGGGGCGCCGCCGACGCGCTGGGTCGGCGAGTCGGGCGTCACGAGCTCCGGGTGCTCGGCCTCGATCGTGCGCAGCTCGTCGAGCAGCGCGTCGTAGGCGTCGTCGCCGATCTCGGGATCGTCGAGGACGTAGTAGCGGTGACCGTGGTGCTCGAGCTGCGCCCGCAGCTCGGCGGCGCGCTCCTCCAGGGTCATTCGAGCTCGCGTGCGGCCGGCTCCAGCAACCGCGCGAGATCGTAGGCCCGCAGCGTCTCGATCCCGGGCTCGTCGGTCAGGTCGAAGTGGATCGGCGTGATCGCCACCCGGCCCTCCGCCACCGCGGCCAGGTCGGTCCCTTCCTGGCGCTCGTAGTCGGGCTCGTCGCCGTAGATCCGGTACTGGCGCCGCTGGGGCTGCTCGTCCTGCAGCACCAGCTCGTCGCGGTAGATCCGCTTGCCCAGCCGCGCTACCTCGACGCCGCTGATCTCGCCGCCGGGGAAGTTGACGTTCAGGAGCGTGCCGCCCGGCAGCGGGACGTCCTCGATCTCCTCGACCATCCGGGCCGTGAACGCGGCCGCGGCCTCGAACTCGAACCGCTTTCCGAGCCGGAAGTCCATCTCGCGCGCCGTCGACTGCTGGGAGACGGCGATCCCGGGCAGGCCCAGGATGACGCCCTCCAGCGCGGCGGCCACCGTGCCGGAGTACGTGATGTCGTCCCCCAGGTTGGAGCCGTGGTTGATGCCGGAGACGATCAGCTCGGCCTTGAAGCCCTCGACCAGCCCGAGCGCCGCGAAGCGCACGCAGTCGACCGGCGTGCCGTCGGTCGCGTAGCCGACGCTGCCGTCGCCGAAGTCGACCTCCTGGACCCACAGCGCGCGGCGAGTCGTGATGCCGCGCCCGATCGCCGAGCGGTTGGAGTCGGGCGCGATCACCGCCAGCTCCACCCCGGGCACGGCGAGCAGGGCGCGGCGCAGAGCCTGCAGCCCCTCGGCCTCGATGCCGTCGTCGTTCGTCAGCAGAACCCGCACCGCCGGGCAGGATATTCACGGAGCGCGGTTCCGAGCAGCGTGGCGCGGGGTACCGGACTCGCAGCGAACTGACGATCCTCTACGAAGGAGTAGATCTTGAACAGAGCCATCATCGCTCTACTGACGGCAGCTTGTCTGCTGGCCTGTGCCGCGCCCGCTCAGGCGATCACGTTCGGCCAACTCGACACGACCAACCGGTTCCCCAACGTCGGTGCTGCGGTCTACGATGACCCCGACAGCGGCGAGAAGCAGATTCTCTGCACCGGCACGCTCATCTCGCCCACGGTCTTCCTCACCGCCGGTCACTGCACCGACTACCTGGAGTCGATCGGTGAGACGGACGTCTGGGTGACCTTCGACCCTTCGTTCGACAGCGCGTCCCCGCTTGTCCACGGGACCTACTACACCCACCCGCTCTTCGCGAGTGGCGGCCAGTCGAACACTTACGACCTCGCCGTGATCGTCCTTGACCGCGCCGTGGAGGGGATCACGCCGGCCGTGCTGCCGACGCTCGGAATGCTCGACGAGATGTCGCTGCGCCGGCAGCGCTTCATCGCCGTCGGCTACGGGACCGTGCGCGAGGACAAGCGCAAGGGCCCGCAGAGCCTGTTCTTCGACGGTAAGCGCCGCTACGCCCATCAGAGCTTCCGGTCGCTGACCAAGTCATGGCTCAACCTGTCGATGAACCCGTCGACGGGCAGCGGCGGCACCTGCTACGGCGATTCCGGCGGGCCGCACTTCCTGGCCGGCACGAACATCGTGGTCAGCGTCACGGTGACCGGTGACCGGTTCTGCCGTGCCACCGACGTGACCTACCGGCTGGACACCTTGTCGGCGCGGAACTTCCTTGACGACTTCGTGACACTGCCGTAGCGCATGGAGCGAGCGGGGCGCCGGGTCGGCGCCCCGCTTGGCTCAGTAGCGAACGGCCGCCAGGTAGAGCCCGTGGGGCGGCGCCGTCGGGCCCGCCTCGGCGCGCGGACGCCCGGTCAGCAGCCGCTCGAAGTCGTCCAGGCTCCGCCGCCCGCCTGCCACCTCGAGCATCGTGCCGACGAGCACGCGGTTCATGTGGCGCATGAACGCGTCGGCCTCGATCTCGAACACGAGCAGCTCGTGCTCACGCCGCCAGCCCGCGGCCACGACGTCGCGGCGGAAGTGCCGGTGGTAGCCGCCCGCAGGCGTGAACGCCGTGAAGTCCCGGACCCCCACCAGGCGCTGCGCGCAGCCCTCGAGCGCGGGCAGGTCGATCGGGTGCGGCCACCACAGCGCACGGCCCTGCTCGAACGGCGACGGCGCCGGGCGCGCGAGCACGCGGTAGCGGTAGCTGCGCGCGATTGCGTCATGGCGGGCGGAAAAGCCGGCCGGCGCCTGCTCCGCCGCCAGCACCGCGATCGAGTCGGGTAGCAGCGCGTTGACCGAGCGCAGCGCCGGAGCCGGGCCCGGGTAGGAGACGACCTGCCCGAGCGCGTGCACGCCGCGGTCGGTGCGCCCTGCGACGGTCAGCGCGACGGGTGCGCGCAGCACCATCACCAGCGCGCGCTCCAGCTCGTCGGCGACGGTCCGTAGGCCCGGCTGCGGCGCCCAACCGGCGAACGGGGTCCCGTCGTACTCGAGGACTAGCTTGGTGGTCTGAGCGGCGGTCAGACCAGCTCGAGGTACACGAGCTCGGTCGCGTCACCCGGACGCGGGCCGAGCTTGAGGATCCGCGTGTAGCCCCCAGGGCGCTCCACGTAGCGCGGAGCGATCTCCTCGAACAGCTTGTAGATCACTCCCTTGTCGGGATGCTGGAGCGTCGAGGTCGCCTGCCGGCGCGCGTGCAGGTCGCCCTTCTTGGCGAGCGTGATCAGCTTCTCGAGCTCCGGCTTGACCGCCTTGGCCTTCGCCTGTGTGGTCTTGATCCGCTCGTGGTCGATCACCTCGATGCAGAGGTTCGCCAGCATCGCCTTGCGGTGCGCGGCGTCGCGGGAGAGCTTGTGACGGGTCTTCTGATGGCGCATCGCGACCCTGGATCCTAGTCGGTCCGGAGGTTCAGGCCGCGCTGCGAGAGCGTTTCCACGACCTCGTCGATCGACTTCTTGCCGAAGTTCGGGATCGCCGCCAGCTCGCCCTCGGACTTGCCGATCAGGTCGCCGACGGTCTGGATGCCGGCGCGCTTGAGGCAGTTGTACGAGCGCACGCCCAGCTCGAGCTCCTCGATCAGGATGTCGTCCATCGGGCCGCCCGGGCGACCGCCGACCCCGGCGAGCGCAGCCGAGCTGCCGCTGCCGGCGCCGTTGTCGAGCGCGGTCATCCCGCCGGGCCCCGCGCGCAGCTCCTCGATGCGGTCCTCGTCGGTGAAGATGGCCAGCGACGAGATCAAGATCTCCGCAGCCTCGCGCAGCGCGGCCGTGGGATCGATCGAGCCGTCCGTCTCGATGTCGAGCGTCAGCTTGTCGAAGTCGGTGCGCTGGCCGACGCGCGCCTGCTCGACCGAGTAGGCGACGCGCTTCACGGGCGAGAAGATCGAGTCGATCGGGATCACGCCGATCGGCTGGTCGGGGGACTTGTTGTCCTCCGCCGGGCGGTAGCCGCGACCGCGGCCGATCGTCAGGTAGAGCTCGAGCTTGGTCTTCTTCTCGAGCGTCGCGATGTGCGCCTCGGGGTTGAGGATCTCGACGCCCGACGGCAGGTCGATGTCGCGTGCGGTGATCTCGCCGGGGCCGGTCACGACGAGCGGCGCCTCGACCTCGGTCGCGTCGGAGTGCATCCGGCAGACGATGCCCTTGAGGTTCAGGACGATGTCGGTCACGTCCTCGGACACGCCCCTGATCGTCGAGAACTCGTGTGCGACGCCCTCGATGCGAACAGACGTCACAGCCGCTCCGGAGAGCGAGGCCAGCAGCACGCGGCGCAGCGAGTTGCCGAACGTGTAGCCGAAGCCGCGGTCGAGCGGCTCGACGGTGAAGGAGCCACGATTCTCCTCGACCGACTCGGCAGTGATTCGGGGGATCTGGAAGTCGAGCATCAGGGTCCTAACGTCGTCGTCTGAGTGGTGGGGAGCTCCCACGCGCCGCGAGAGGGAGAGCGGCGGATGGTGCGCAAGGCGTCTACTTGGAGTACAGCTCGACGATGAGCTGCTCCTGCACGGGCGCGGCGATCTCCACGCGCTCTGGCTTGCGGAGCACCTTTGCCGTGAGCGCGTCGTGATCGGCCTGCAGCCACGCCGGAACCTGTGCGACCAGCTCGGTCGCGTCGCGGATGACCGTCTGGGCGCCGGTGCCCGCCTTGATGGCGATCACGTCGTTCTCGCGCACCTGGTAGCTGGGGATGTTCACGCGGCGGCCGTTCACGGTCCAGTGGCCATGGAGGATCAGCTGGCGCGCCTGACGGCGCGAGGCGGCGAAGCCGAGCCGCACGAGCACGTTGTCGAAGCGACACTCGAGGATCCGCAGCAGATTCTCGCCGGTGATGCCGGTCTGGCGCGAAGCCTTGTCGTAGTAGTTGCGGAACTGCTTCTCGAGCACGCCGTAGTAGCGCCGCGCCTTCTGCTTCTCGCGCAGCTGGACGCGGTACTCGGACTGCTTCTGGCGCCCGCGGCCGTGGTCGCCCGGTGGGTAGGAGCGCCGCTCGACGCCGCACTTGTCGGTCAGGCAGCGCTCACCCTTGAGGAACAGCTTCTGGCCCTCGCGGCGGCACTGCTTGCACTGGGGAGAGGTATCGCGTGCCATGTC